>NZ_JBHVKN010000293.1:0-4448 GCF_042798075.1 Nocardioides sp. NPDC057772 | reverse complement strand
GCTGTTCCTCGGCGCGCCCGCCCAGCCCGCACCGCCGGACGAGCCGCTCGCGGGCCAGACCCGCGAGCCCGGCCGCGGCCGCGGCCACGTGCCGGCGCTGGAGAGCGGCGTCCGGCCGCTCCCCGCGCCGCAGCAGGGCGTTGCCGCCGATGGCGACGACGATCCTCATCTGATTCTCCTTCTCGGCCGGGCTCAGCCGGCCAGTGTCGCGACGAGCACGGCCTTGATGGTGTGCATACGGTTCTCCGCCTGGTCGAAGACGATCGAGCGCTCCGACTCGAACACCTCCGGGGTGACCTCGAACGACGTACGCCCGGTCCGGCTCGCCAGCTGACGGCCGAGCTCCGTATCCACGCCGTGCAGGGCCGGTAGGCAGTGCAGGAACTTCACCTGCGGATTGCCGGTGAGCTGGAGCAGCGCGTCGTCGACGGCGTACGGCGCCAACAGCGCCACCCGCCGGTCCCACAGCTCGGGCGGCTCCCCCATCGACACCCATACATCGGTGTAGACGAAGTCGGCACCGTCCAGACCACGGCGGTCGCTGGTGATCTCCAGCCGTGCCCCGGTCGCGGAGGCGATGCGCTCTGCATGACGGACCGCGTCGGGCGCCGGCGCGAGGTCTGCAGGCGAGACCATCCGGACGTCCATGCCCATCATGGAACCGGCGACCAGCAACGAGCGGGCGACGTTGTTGCGGGCGTCACCGACGTACGCAACAACGATCTGCTCGGCGGGCTTGGTCGTGTGCTCGAGCATCGTGAGCACGTCGCACAGCGCCTGGGTCGGATGCCACGCATCGGTCAGGCCGTTCCACACCGGCACGTCGGCGTACGCCGCGAGGGTCTCCACCACGGCCTGGTCGGAGCCCCGGTACTCGATGCCGTCGTAGAACCGGCTGAGCACTCGCGCGGTGTCCGCGATCGACTCCTTGTGGCCGAGGTGCGAGCTGGCCGGGTCGAGGTAGGTCACGTGCGCACCCTCGTCGTAGGCCGCGACCTCGAACGCGCACCGGGTGCGGGTGGAGGCCTTCTCGAAGAGCAGGGCGATCGAGCGTCCGGCGAGTCGTGGAGCCCTGCCGGGCAGTCGGCGTTCGATCTTGAGCTCCGCCGCCAGCGCGACCAGCGAGCGCCATTCCTCGACGGTCAGGTCGACCTCCTTGAGGAAGTCGCGGCCGGCCAGCGACCTGGCTGTCATGTCGGGGACGATCAGCGTCATGACGACACCGCCTCTCGCTCGATGGGACAGGTCATGCAACGGGGTCCACCGCGACCGCGACCGAGCTCCTCCCCGACGATGGGCACCACCTCGATGCCCTGGTCGGCCAGGTAGGCGTTGGTCGTGGTGTTCCGCTCGTAGCCGACGACCACACCGGGTGCGACGGCGAGGAAGTTGTTGCCGTCGTCCCACTGCTCGCGCTCGGCGCCCAGCCGGTCGATCGGCGCCCGCAGCACCCGGAGCCGCTCGACGCCGAGGGTGTCAGCGAGGACCGGGAACAGCACATCGTTCTCCTCGAGCTTGAACTCACCGCCGGTCCCGACGCGGTGCAGCGAGTAGGAGCGGAGCTCGTCGGGAAGGTAGGGATAGACCGAGAAAGCGTCGGCGTCGACCATCGTCATCGCGGTGTCCAGGTGCATGAACGCCCGCTCGCGGGGCAGCTCCACCACGATCACCGTGTCCACCGTGCCGCGCCGGAACAGTGCGCGAGCGAGGTTCTCCACCCCCTGCGGCGTCGATCGCTCCCCCATGCCGACCATCACGGCCCGGTTGCCGATGACGGTGACGTCGCCGCCTTCCAGTGTCGCGCCGCCGTGGTCGAGGGCGTCGTGGCCGTAGAGATAGTCGACGCCGCGGAACATCGGATGGAAGTCGTAGACGACCTTGGAGTTGATCGTCTCGCGCCGCCTCGCCGGCTTCGCCATGGGGTTGAGCGAGACGGCGTCGTACGCCCAGGCCACGTTGTCGCGCTGGAAGAGGTGGTTGGGCAGCGGGGCCAGCAGGAAGTCGTCGTCTCGGAGATACTCCAGCAGCAGGCTGCTGGCGTGCACCCGGTCGGCGACGTCGGACTTGAGCACCCCACCGATCAGGTACGTCGCCAGCTCCTCCGCCGGGGTGGTGGCCACCAGGTCGTCGAGAGGCTGGTCGAGCGCGGGACCGAACCGATGTGCCGTGGAGAGCTCCTCCTGGAGGAGCTCACGCGCACCCGGTTGGTCCAGCGCCTCGGTCAGCAGGTCGGCGAAGTGGTGGACCACGACCCCGTGAGCCTCGAGCGCGGCCACGAACCCGTCGTGCTCGGCCCGGGCGCGCTCGGCCCACAGGACGTCGTCGAAGAGCAGCCGCTCGATGTTGCTCGGAGTCAGCCGGCTGAGCTCGAGGCCGGGACGGTGCACGACCGCCTGACGCAGGCGTCCGACCTCGGAGTCGACGTGGAGACGCTCGCTCACGAGTTGCTCCCGTCCGCCGGCGCCGAGCCGCTGTCCGAGGAGGCCGCCTGGAGTCGGCGACGCTGGCTGAGGTAGACCGGGACCCCCAGGATCGCGGCGGCACCGGTCATCAGGAACGGGCCCCACACGACGTACCAGCTGTTGTCGGTGTTGCGGGAGTAGTAGACGAACGCGATCGACATGGCCAGGGCGACGACGGCGACCGCGAGATCGAGGGCGAGACGCGGGGTCGGGCCCCGGCGGTGGTCCTGCCAACGCCACTTGAGCTGGGCCAGCGCGGAGAAGGCGTACGGGATGGCCGCGGTGATGCCGGTCATCAGCACCAGCGTGGTGAACACGGTCGCCCCGTCGGCACCGAGATAGCTCACGACGACCGCGACCGAGGCCAGGGCTGCGGACGCGATGATGCCGAGGGCGGGCACACCGCGACGCGAGACCCGGCCGAAGAT
Organism: Nocardioides sp. NPDC057772; assembly: GCF_042798075.1. NCBI lineage: Bacteria > Bacillati > Actinomycetota > Actinomycetes > Propionibacteriales > Nocardioidaceae > Nocardioides > Nocardioides sp. NPDC057772. The sequence continues at coordinate 1,558 of NZ_JBHVKN010000293.1, read as the reverse complement.
CTTCGGGAACAGGCCCTCCTTCGCGGCGGCTAGCGGCATCTCGGCGCAGATCATGGTCCATCCGTTGAGGGCTCCGATCCCGGAGATGATCACGGCGGCCGCGACGATGTTGCCTGCCACGGTGCCACCGAAGACCTCGTTCGCGGCCGCGGAGTAGGAGGCCTGGTTGGCGTCCTGGGCCAGCTGGGAGGCCGGCAGGATGCCGAAGACGGCGACCAGGGAGAGCAGGTAGACCACCGCACTGCCGACGGTCCCCAGAACCGTCGCACGCGGGACGTTGCGGCCGGGGTCGCGCACCTGCGCGGCGGCGACGGACGCGGTCTCGAGGCCGAGGTAGCTGAACAGGCAGATCGCCATCGCCCCACCGATCGCCGAGATGCTCGTCTCGCCGCTCGTGTTCCACGGGGTGAAGTTGCCGCCCTCGATGAAGAAGAGTCCGGCGGTCGCCATCAGCGCCAGCGGGACGAACTTCAGCACCGTCGTCCACAGCTGGAAGACACCCATGGACCGTACGCCGGTGAGGTTGATCGCCGCGGGGATCCACAGGCCTGCCAGGGCGATCACGATCGACCATCCGGTCGCGCCGCCCTTGTTGAGGAACGTCTCGACGTAGAAGACCCAGCCGACGGCGATGGCGGCGTTACCCGCCCACGCGGTGATCCAGTAGAGCCACGCCTGGCTGAATCCCAAGCCGTTGCCGAAGGCGGCGCGCGCATAGGCGTACGGGCCGCCACCGGCCGGCATCCGACGGGAGAGGGAGGAGAACACGAGCGCGAGAGCGACGGCGCCGACCGTCGCGACCGCCATCGCGACCAGGCTGATCGGCCCGTAGGACGCGACGGCGTACGGAAGGCTGAAGACGCCGACGCCGATGATCGAGCCCATCACCAGAGCGGTCGCATGTGGGAGCCGGAGCTGACCGTCAGGGGTCTCCCTTCCAGGGACCGGTCGGTTCGCCGGCCGGGGTGGAGGCGCTGCCCTGTCGGCGATGTCACCACGTGTATCGCGGTGGAACGGGGTTCTGTCGAGAAGGGACATGGCCCTCTCCTTCGTCATGGGATCACGGACCGGTCCAGCACACCGCCTACCCCGATCCCGGCAGCAGAGCCGCCAGGTCCCGACCGTGACGACGTTCGTCCGTGGGCAGGATGACGAAGGTCCTGCGCGGGCCGAAGGTCTCACCGGACCGGGACCTTCCACTCGTGACCAGCCTCGCCGGCCGGGCCAGGCTCGTCCCATGAGTACCGAGCACCCTAGGTGGGAATGACCATGCTTGTCCGAGAGATCATGACCTCTTCACCCGTCACCGCACGGAGAGAGACTCCTGTCAGGGAGGCGCTCGGACTGCTGCGCGACCACCACATCACCGCGTTGCCGGTGGTGAGCTCGGCCGGCCGGCTCTGCGGCGTCGTCGCCGAGATCGATCTGATCCGCAACCGGGTCCTGCCGGACCCGCGGGCGCATCTGCGCCCGGCGCCTCCCGTGACCGACCGGCCACCGGCGTACGTGGAGGACGTGATGAGCCCGGTGGCCGTCGCCGTGCGCGACACCGCGGAGG
>NZ_JBHVKN010000292.1:0-4461 GCF_042798075.1 Nocardioides sp. NPDC057772 | reverse complement strand
AGGTGGCACTCCGGTGCCACCTCGGCCGACGTGCGTGACGCCTCGGCTGCGGTCAGCTGGTGGGGAGACGTACGGCGATCGAGGTGTCGCCGGGGACGCTGGTCAGCCTCACGGTGCCGCCGTGGGCGGTGACGATGGCGTGGACGAGGGCGAGGCCGAGGCCGGCGCCGCCGTCGCGCTGGCGGGCCTCGTCGGCGCGGGTGAAGCGCTCGAACGCGTGCGGGACGAGGGACGGCGGGAACCCGGGACCGTCGTCGTGGACGTCGAAACCATCAGGACGTACGCGGACCGTGACCGTGGTGCCGGCCGGCGTGTGCCGCCGCTCGTTGGTGAGCAGGTTGCTGATCACCTGGTGGAGCCGCTGATCGTCGCCGGTGACGATCACCTCGACGTCCTCGGAGTCGGCGTCGGCGGGCAGCTCGAGCCGCCAGGTGTGTGATGGGGCGATGACCCGGGCGTCGTCGACCGCCTCCAGGAGCAGACGGGTGAGGTCGACCGCGTCGCGGGCGAGCGGACGACCCTGGTCGAGGCGGGCGAGCAGGAGCAGGTCCTCGACCAGCGCGGTCATCCGCACCGACTCCTCCTCCACCTTGCCGAGGGCCGTCGGGACCGCTTCGGGCCGCTGCTGGGCGAGCTCGGTGTAGCCGCGGATGGTGGTCAGCGGGGTGCGCAGCTCATGGGAGGCGTCGGCGACGAACTGACGTACCTGCTGCTCGCTGCGGTGACGCTCGGCCAGTGAGGTCTCGACGTGGTCGAGCAGGGAGTTGAGGGCGGCGCCGACCTGGCCGACCTCGGTGTCCTCGTCGGTGAGCCGGTCGGGCACGCGCTCGGTCACCGAGACCTCGCCGGAGGAGAGCGGCAGCGCGGCCACCGTGTGAGCGGTGGCCGCGACCTCGCGCAGCGGGCTGAGCTGGCGGCGTACGACGAGGTAGCCGGCGCCCGCCGCGCCCACGACGCCCAGCAGGATCAGCAGGGCCTCCCAGTAGATCAGGCTGTCGATGGTGTTCTCGACCTCGTCGGTCGAACGCCCGGTGACGACCACCCCCTGGTCGCCGTTGGCGAGGTTGCCCGATCGAGCGATCACCCGGTAGGCACCGTGGTCGGGCAGGTCGACGCCATGGGGACGGGCGTCGACGGGCACGTCCGCCAAAGCCTCCAGATCGGCGGGGGTGAGCGACTCGACCTGGGTGGGGACGAAGTCGCCGAGGTTGCCTTGGGCGGGGCCGTTCTCGGGGAACACCGCGATGACCGAGTCCGGTCCGATGTTCAAGTTGCCTGGGCGTGGGCCGGCGACGCTGCGAGCCATGTCGCGCACGTCGCGGTCCAGCCGGTTCATCAGGGTCTCGCGCAACGCGATGGTGGCGAACGTCGCGATCAGCAGCGAGACGACCAGCACCAGAGAGACCGCGGTGATCACCAGGCGCGAGATGAGCGGCGCGAACAGCCGCTTCAGCCGGCTGCTCACTCAGCGGCCTTCAGCACATACCCCGCGCCCCGCATGGTGTGGATCATCGGCTCCCGGCCGGCGTCGATCTTCTTGCGCAGGTAGGAGATGTAGAGCTCGACGACGTTGGCCTGGCCGCCGAAGTCGTAGGACCAGACCCGGTCGAGGATCTGGGCCTTGGACAGCACCCGGCGCGGGTTGCGCATCAGGAAACGGAGCAGCTCGAACTCGGTGGCGGTCAGGGTGATCTCCTCCCCCGCCCGGTGCACCTCACGGGAGTCCTCGTCCATCGTCAGGTCGCCGACGTGGATCACCGAGTGCTCCTCGACTTTGGTCGCGCCGGCCCGCCGCATCAGGCCGCGCAGCCGCGCAACGAGCTCCTCGAGCGAGAACGGCTTGGTCACGTAGTCGTCACCGCCCGCGGTGAGTCCGGTGACCCGGTCCTCGACCGCGTCCTTGGCGGTGAGGAAGAGGACCGGTACGCCCGGGTTGGTCGCCCGCACCCGGCGCAGGACCTCGAGCCCGTCGAAGTCGGGCAGCATCCAGTCGAGCACGATCGCGTCGGGCGCGGTCTCCTTCGCGGCGGTCACGGCCTTGGAACCGGAGTGGGCCATGGTGACCTCCCAGCCCTCGAAACGCAGGGCCATCGAGATGAGCTCGGCGATGTTCACCTCGTCGTCGACGACGAGCACCCGCAGCGGCGATCCGTCTGGCCGGGTCAGGTCCTGTGCTCCTGTCATGAGTCCATCATGCGATCGGTTGCTGTGTGGTGGCTGTGAGATCTCTGTGGTGTGTCGATGTTCCGGCTCCCCTGTGCGGAGACTGTGGACCCCGGGTGATCGGTCAGGCGCGGCGGGCGGTGTGGAGCATCAGGTCGGCGCGTACGTCCACCTGATCCGGGAGCACCGCGGCCAGGTCGGCGAAGAGCGCGGACCGGTCCTCGGCCGGCAGGATCCGGATCGCGGAGATCGTGTCGAGGTGGCGCAGGTCGCGGGGGCGGTCCAGTGCCAGGCCGCAGCCGCGTAGAGCAGGTCGCACGGCTCATGCTCCGCCGGGTCGAGGTCCTCCAGCGCAGCGCGGACCGTCGACACCGGCAAGCCTGCGCACTCGCGCCGGAGCACGGCCAGCATGTCGGCGTCGGGTTCGGTCGCGACCCCGCTCACCAGCGCGACCAGGTCGCCGGGATAGCCGAGCCGGTAGCGCTCGCAGGTCTCCGCAACGGCTCCGAAGCTCCGTGCTCGTCCCATGGTCGCGATCTCAGAGCCCGGGGGCTCCCCAGAGCGCGAGCCAGCGGGAGAGGTCCTTCTCGACCGGAAGATCGCCCTCGATCGCGGTGCGGACGTTGATCTCGAGCAGGTTGTCGCGCTCCTGCGGGCCGGTCGGGACGAACGGGTAGAAGGTGCCCTGCTTGTAGAGGTAGATCAGCCCCACGCTGCGCCCGTCGGCGCCGCGGAAGGCGATCAGCGAGCACAGCAGGCCGGGACCGAAGCCGTTCATCTCCAACGTGGTGTTGACCGCGTGGAGGTCGGTCACCAGGCCGGTGATGTCGGGGTTGGCCGGGTCGAGGGGCTCGTGGTCGACGCTGAGCCAGGTGAAGCCGAACTCGTCGATGCTCGTGGTCACCGTCGGCGCGCTCTCGGAGGCACCGAGCAGCTCGACGACGTCGTTCTGGGTGCCGGCGAACCCGGCCCCTGCCGCGGCCCGGTAGCAGACTGCGCCGTCGCCGGTCGGTACCAGCCCGAGCGAGGTCTGCATGGTGAGCGCGGCGGTCGGCACCGCGAACAGCGCGTCGAGGTTGGCCTGCTTGGGTCGCGTACGACCCGTGATGACGTCCCAGAAGCCCACGAGGGCGACCTTACTGCGCCGGACGGCCGAGCTCGGCCTCGATCCGGGCGAGTTGCTCCAGGCGCTGTTCGAGCGACGGATGCGTCGAGGTCAGCGTACGCAGCGACTGGCCGCTGATGGCCGGCGCGATGAAGAACGCGTTCATCGCCTGTGCGGACCGCAGGTCGCGGCTCGGGATCGCGGAGATCTCGCCGGTGATCTTCTGCAGCGCGCTGGCCAGCGCGGCCGGTTTCATGGTCAGCTGGGCGCCGGCCCGGTCGGCGGCGAGCTCGCGGTAGCGCGAGAGCATCCGCAGCAGCAGCCACGACACCGCGTAGACCGCGAGCGAGACCAGCAGCACGACCAGCCACACCGGGAGACCGTTGTTGTTGTCGCGGCGGCCGCCGCCTGCGTACGCACCGTACTGGGAGCCCCGCGACAGCATCCCGGCCACGATGCCGGCCGAGGAGGCGACCGTCATGACCAGCACGTCGCGGTGGGCGACGTGGGAGAGCTCGTGAGCGAGCACGCCCTCCAGCTCCTCGGCGGAGAGGCGCTGCATGATGCCGGTGGTCACCACGACCGCGGACCGCTTCGGCGAGCGGCCGGTGGCGAAGGCGTTGGGCATGTCGGTGTAGGCGATCCCGACCCGCGGCTTCGGCATGTCGGCCAGGGCGCACAGCCGATCGATCATCGCGTGCAGCTCAGGCGCCTCCTGGGCCGACACCTCGCGTGCGCCCATGGCGCGCATCGCGAGAGTGTCGGAGGCGTACCACTGCCACCAGGCGATGCCGAGCCCGACGATGCCGATGATCGGCGCCCACTGGGCGGGCAGGACGTACATCAGCGCCACGATGAGCCCGACGAACAGCGCGCCGAGCAGGAACATCACCGTGGTCATCCGGACGGTCAGCCCGGCATCACCCTGGAAACGTGACATGGCTGGTTCTAGCCAGGGATGAGGCCCTCGTCGCCGAGCATCTCGGAGACCTCGGCGAGCGTGGAGCCGGGTCCGGGGAGGATCAGGTCGGAGGAGTCGATCGCGTCGACCGGGTGGGCGGTGCCCAGCGAACGGACGCTGTCGAGCAGCGCGGCGAGCGCCGCCTCGAAGACGGCCTCGTCGGTGCCCTGGCAGGCAGCCTCGACGGCGGGGTCGAGGTCGTTGAGCTTGTCGACGGCGGCGTCGTGGACGT
>NZ_JBHVKN010000291.1:0-4482 GCF_042798075.1 Nocardioides sp. NPDC057772 | reverse complement strand
GAGCCGACCCGACAGTCCCTAGACCCCGAGGGCCGCGCGGATGTCGACCTTGAGCGCACCGAGCGAGACCTCGGCCTCGGCGCGTGCCTCGGCCACCTCCGAAACGTCGGCGACCGGCTGGACGACCTCGAGGTAGCACTTGATCTTGGGCTCGGTGCCGCTGGGCCGCACGATCACCCGCGACCCGCCGGCGAGCTGGTAGCGGATGCCGTCGGTCGGCGGGAGGCCGCCGATCCCGGTGGTGAGGTCGTCGAGCTGCTGCACGGCGGCCCCGGCGAGCGCGGTCACCGGCCGGTCGCGGAGACGCTGCATCGCGCCCGCGATCTGGGCAGGGTCCTCGAGCCGGATGGAGAGCTGGCTGGTGGCGTGCAGACCGTGGTCGACCGCGATCTCGTCGAGCAGGTCGGCCAGGGTGCGGCCCTCCGCCTTCAGTGACGCCGCCAGCTCGCACAGGAGCAGCAGCGCCGAGATGCCGTCCTTGTCGCGTACGTGCTCGGGGTCGACGCAGTAGCCCAGCGCCTCTTCGTAACCGAAGGCGAGCCCCGGTGCGCGCGAGATCCACTTGAAGCCGGTGAGCGTCTCGGCGTAGTCCTGTCCGGCGGCGGTGGCGATTTTGCCGAGCAGCGAGGAGGAGACGATCGAGGCGGCGTACGTCCCGGTCACGCCCTTGTCGATCAGGTGGGTCGCCAGCAGCGCACCGACCTCGTCACCGGTCAGCATCCGCCACTTCTTGCCGACCGGGATCGCGGCGGCGCAGCGGTCGGCGTCGGGGTCGTTGGCGATGACCAGGTCGGCCCCCTTCTTGCCGGCCAGCGCCATCGCCCGGTCCATCGCCCCGGGCTCCTCAGGGTTGGGGAAGGCGACGGTCGGGAAGTCGGGGTCGGGGCGCTCCTGCTCCTTGACCACGACCGGGTCGGGGAAGCCGGCGAACTTCATCGCCAGGTGCACCAGATCGCCGCCGACACCGTGCAGCGGTGTGTAGACCGTCCGGAGGTCACGTGGGCCGCCCTCCTCGAGGAGTCCGACGACCGTGTCGAGGTAGCTGTCGACCAGGTCCTCGCTGATCGTCTGGCCGGCCGGCCCCTGCGGGACCGAGCTCACCTTGTCGACCGCCGCGATCCGCCTGGCGATCTCGACGTCGGCCGGCGGCACGATCTGCGACCCGTCACCGAGGTAGACCTTGTAGCCGTTGTCCTGCGGCGGGTTGTGGCTCGCGGTCACCATCACGCCGGCGCTGGCGTCCAGGGCCTTGACCGCGTAGGCCAGCACCGGGGTCGGCAGCGAGCGCGGCATCACCAGAGCATGCAGGCCCGCGCCGGTCATCACCTCGGCGGTGTCCTGGGCGAAGACGTCGGAGTTGTGCCGGGCGTCGTAGCCGATCACCACCGGGCCTTGCGCGCCGGTGGCGAGCAGGTAGCGGGCCAGGCCCGCGGCGGCCTTGATCACGACCACCCGGTTCATCCGGTTGGGCCCGGCCCCCAGCGCGCCGCGCAGCCCGGCGGTCCCAAACTGCAGGGTGCCCGAGAACCGGTCGGCCAGCTCGGCGACCGCGCTCGGGTCGGTCGAGGACAGCAGGCTCTCGAGCTCCGCCCGGGTCTGGGCGTCGGGGTCGTCGGCGAGCCATTCCCGGGCCAGGACGACGAGCGCGGATCGATCGGGGGGAACCATGGATCCGACCCTAGGTCATCGGGTGCCCGGAGGCTCAGATCTTGGGCAACAGGTCGCCGAGAAGTGCGCCCATCCGCGTCGCTGCGTTGCGGCCGGCCTCGAGGACCTCGGCGTGGTCGAGCGGCTGGTCGGAGATGCCGGCGGCCAGGTTGGTGACCAGCGAGATCCCGAGGATCTCCATGCCGGCCTCGCGGGCCGCGATCGCCTCGAGGGTGGTCGACATGCCGACCAGGTCGCCGCCGAGGATCCCGGCCATCTTCACCTCGGCCGGGGTCTCGTAGTGGGGGCCGGGGAACTGGACGTACACGCCCTCGTCCAGCGTGGCGTCGACCTCCTTGGCGAGGCCGCGCAGCCGCGCGGAGTAGAGGTCGGTGAGGTCGACGAAGTTGGCCCCGACCAGCGGGGACGTCGCGGTGAGGTTGATGTGGTCGCGGATCAGGACAGGGGTGCCCGGCGACCAGGACGGGTTGAGCCCGCCGCAGCCGTTGGTGAGCACGATGGTCTCGCAGCCGGCCGCGGCCGCGGTGCGGACCGGGTGGACCACGGCGGCGACGCCCTTGCCCTCGTAGTAGTGCGTGCGGCTCAGGAAGACCAGCAGGTTCTGCCCGGAAGCCGAGCGGATCGAGCGGATCTTGCCGCTGTGACCGGCGACCGCGGCGGCGCTGAAGCCGGGCAGGTCGGTGGTGGCGATCTCGGTGTAGTCCTCGCCGAGCGCGTCGACGGCGGGCAGCCAGCCCGAGCCCAGCACCAGCGCGATGTCGTGCTTCTCGACGCCGGTCTTCTCCGCGAGCGCGGCGGCGGCTTCCTTGGCGAGTTCGTAAGGCGTGGTCACTCGCCGAGTTTAGACCCGGTCAGTCGTTGGACCGGCACGGACGCGTACGCAGCGCGTGCACGTAGTCGGCGGGCGCTCCGGCGGCCTCGGCGGCATCGGCCAGCGCCCCGAGGTGGCGGGCGTCCGGGATGCCACCCTCGTACGTGTCCAGCACATAGGTCTCGCAGAGCAGCTCGCCGGCGAGCGCGGAGATGCGCACCTTGGTCTTGAAGTAGAGGCCGATGTCGGCCAGCTCCCACTTCTCCAGGGCCTCCATGTCCTGGTCGACGACGTCGTAGACCGCGACGAAGACCTGCTCGAACGGGTCCGGGACGATCGTGGTCGTCGGGCCGTCGCCGAGCACGTTGTCCTCGCCCCCGAAGGTGAGCCGCCAACCGTCCAGCCAGCCGGTCGTACGCAACGGCGAATGCGGGCACCGCTCGCTCATCAGCGCGGGGTCGAGATTGACGCCATAGGCCGCGTAGAGAGTCACAGGTCACGAGGTTACCGCCCAGTCCTCACCCGCTTGGGATCTATCTGCTAATGGCGGTCTACTCTGGTAGCCGTGACCCACTTTGATGTTCTCGTCCTCGGCGCTGGCCCCGGTGGCTACGTCGCCGCCATCCGTGCCGCTCAGCTCGGCAAGTCCGTCGCCGTCGTCGAAGACAAGTACTGGGGCGGTGTCTGCCTCAACGTCGGGTGCATCCCGTCCAAGGCGCTGCTGAAGAACGCGGAGCTGGCCCACACCCTCAACGACCCGAAGGAGAAGCAGAAGTTCGGGATCGAGGGTGACGCCACGATGTCCTTCGGGCCGACCCACGCGCGCTCCCGCCAGGTGAGCGCCGGGATCGTCAAGGGCGTCCACTTCCTGATGAAGAAGAACAAGATCACCGAGATCGACGGCTGGGGCACCCTGACCGGCCCGAAGTCGATCACGGTCGCGAAGGACGGTGCCAACACCGACTACACCTTCGACAACCTGATCATCGCCACCGGCGCCACGGTCCGCAGCGTCCCGGGCGTCGTGCCGAACGGCCAGAACATCGTCACCTACGAGGAGCAGATCCTCGACGCCAACCTCCCGAAGTCCATCGTGATCGGCGGCTCCGGCGCGATCGGCGTGGAGTTCGCCTACGTCCTGAAGAACTTCGGCGTCGACGTCACCATCGTGGAGTTCCTCGACCGGATGGTGCCCACCGAGGACGCCGACGTGTCCAAGGAGCTGGCCAAGCACTACAAGAAGCTGGGCGTCAAGGTTCTGACCTCGACCGCCGTCAAGGGCGTCGAGGACACCGGCTCGGGCGTGAAGGTGACCGTCGCGCCGGCCGGCGGTGGCGAGGAGACCGTCCTCGAGGCCGACAAGTTCCTGGCCGCCTTCGGCTTCGCGCCGCGGGTGGAGGGCTACGGCCTGGAGAACGTCGGCGTCGAGCTCACCGACCGCAAGGCCATCGCGATCGACGGCCGCGGTCGCACCAACATCGAGAACGTGTACGCCATCGGTGACTGCACCGGGAAGTTCATGCTCGCCCACGTGGCCGAGGCCATGGGCATCGTCGCCGCCGAGACCATCGCCGGCGCCGAGACCATGGAGATCAACTTCGACATGGTCCCGCGGGCGACCTTCTGCCAGCCGCAGATCGCGTCCTTCGGCTACTCCGAGGCGCAGGCCAAGGAGAAGGGCTACGACGTCAAGGTCGCGTCCTTCCCGTTCTCGGCCAACGGCAAGGCCCAGGGCCTGGGCGACGCGGTCGGCTTCGTGAAGATCGTCGCCGACGCCGAGCACAACGAGCTCCTCGGCGCCCACATGATCGGCCCCGACGTCACCGAGCAGCTCCCGGCGCTGACCCTGGCCCAGCAGTGGGACCTCACCGCCGACGAGATCTCGCGCAACATCTTCGCCCACCCGACCCTCTCCGAGGCGGTCAAGGAGGCCGTCCACGGCATCGCGGGTCACATGATCAACTTCTGATCTCACGCAGCGAGGCCCGGATCCGCACGACCGC
>NZ_JBHVKN010000290.1:0-4509 GCF_042798075.1 Nocardioides sp. NPDC057772 | reverse complement strand
ATCCAGGAGTGCGTCGACGCGCTCCCCGGCAGGCCCCGCATCGTCCTGATCGGCTACGCCGGTGGCGGCCTGATCGCCCGCAACGCGCTCGGGGTCGCGACCTCCGGGGCTCGGCCGTGGACGACGTACGTCTCCGAGCTGATCGCCCTCGGCACCACCCCCTACGCGGTCACCTCCGCCCCGATCTCGGGTGGGGTCGGCAAGCAGATCGACGAGCACCTCGCCGGGATCGCCGTCGTCGGTGCCGACGAGGCGATGCTCCCGCCGCGACCTGATGTCGACTACCTGCTGGTGACCGACAAGGCGACCTCGCGACCCAACCGGGTCGGCCGTCTCTTCGGGGAGATGCTGTGGTGGCGGCACAAGACGCCGTTGCGGTCGCGACGGGTGCGCGACCTGTTCCCGACGGCGGAGCGCTTCACGCTCTCGACCGCCGAGACGCCGCTCTCGAACCATCCGGCCGTGCACGACGCGCTGCTGCGCTGGCTGGCCTGAGCCCGGGCCGAGCGAATACGCCGTCGGCGAACATTGGCACACCAGCCGTGGAACAACTGGATGTGGCGGCTAGTGTCGATCCTGTGAACATCGACTCCAGCGCGGCTGACGCTCACGCCGGTGCCCCAGGGCTCTCTCCGAGCCTGGGCGGCAACGGCGGCGGTCTGAGCCTTCTCGACGACAACATCTACAACCGACTGCTGCGGGAGCGCATCGTCTTCCTCGGCTCCGAGGTCCGCGACCAGAACGCGAACGCGATCTGCGCGCAGCTCCTGCTGCTCTCCGCGGAGGACCCCGAGGCCGACATCTTCCTTCACATCAACTCGCCCGGTGGTTCGGTGGATGCCGGTATGGCCATCTACGACACGATGAACTACATCCCCAACGACGTGGCCACCGTCGGCATGGGGCTGGCCGCCTCGATGGGCCAGTTCCTCCTCTGTGCCGGCGCGAAGGGCAAGCGCTACGCGCTGCCCCACGCGCGGATCATGATGCACCAGCCCTCCTCGGGTATGGGCGGTTCGGCCTCCGACATCAAGATCCAGGCCCAGCAGTCCCTGCACATCAAGAAGGTGCTGCTGGAGCTGATCAGCGAGCACACCGGCCAGAGCGTCGACCAGGTGACCAAGGACGCCGACCGTGACCGGTGGTTCACCGCCTCCGAGGCGCTCGACTACGGCCTGGTCGACCAGGTCATCAAGAGCGCGAAGGAAGCCTCCGACGAGGGCCGCCCCGCCCACAAGAAGGACTGAGGACATGAACTACTACATCCCGCAGTGGGAGGAGCGTACGTCGTACGGCGTCCGCCGGATCGACCCCTACGCCAAGCTCTTCGAGGACCGGATCATCTACCTGGGCACCCCGATCAGCGACGACGTCGCCAACGCGGTCATCGCCCAGCTGCTCTGCCTGCAGTCGATGAACCCGGACCAGGACATCTCGATCTACATCAACAGCCCGGGTGGCTCGTTCACGGCCTGCACCGCGATCTACGACACGATGCAGTTCATCAAGCCGGACGTGCAGACCGTCTGCATCGGACAGGCCGCCTCGGCCGCCGCGATCCTGCTCGGCGCCGGTGCCAAGGGCAAGCGGATGGCGCTGCCCAACAGCCGCATCCTGATCCACCAGCCCTACACCGAGGGCACCTTCGGCCAGACCTCCGACATCGAGATCCAGGCCAACGAGATCCTGCGGATGCGTGAGCTGCTCGAGAAGATGATCGCCGACCACAGCGGCAAGTCGATGGACGAGGTCAGCCACGACATCGAGCGCGACAAGATCCTGACCGCCACCCAGGCGGTGGAGTACGGCCTGATCGACTCGGTGCTCGAGTCGCTCAAGACGCCGCAGCTCGTTTGACCAATGGGCCCCGCGCCGATCCCACACACAGGGCGCGGCGCGGGGTACCGTCAGTAACTATTCGGACCTAGCAGCACAAGTCGGGGAAGGAAGGCCACTCGTGGCACGCATCGGCGACGGAGGTGACCTGCTGAAGTGCTCCTTCTGCGGGAAGAGCCAGAAGCAGGTCAAGAAGCTCATCGCGGGTCCCGGCGTCTACATCTGCGACGAGTGCATCGACCTCTGCAACGAGATCATCGAGGAGGAGCTCAACGAGGGCTCCGAGGTGGAGATCGCCGACCTCCCCAAGCCGAAGGAGATCTTCGACTTCCTCAACTCCTACGTCATCGGTCAGGAGCAGGCGAAGAAGTCGCTCGCCGTGGCGGTCTACAACCACTACAAGCGCGTCCAGGCCGGTCTGCAGCCCGGCGGCCCGCAGGGCCCCGGCAAGCACGCCAAGGAGGAGCAGGTCGAGGTCGCCAAGTCCAACATCTTGGTGATCGGCCCGACCGGATGCGGCAAGACCTACCTGGCGCAGACCCTGGCCCGCATGCTCAACGTCCCGTTCGCGATCGCGGACGCGACCGCGCTGACGGAGGCCGGCTACGTCGGTGAGGACGTCGAGAACATCCTCCTCAAGCTGATCCAGGCCGCAGACTACGACGTCAAGAAGGCCGAGACCGGCATCATCTACATCGACGAGATCGACAAGGTGGCCCGCAAGGCGGAGAACCCCTCGATCACGCGCGACGTCTCCGGTGAGGGCGTGCAGCAGGCGCTGCTGAAGATCATCGAGGGCACCACCGCCTCGGTGCCGCCGCAGGGTGGCCGCAAGCACCCGCACCAGGAGTTCATCCAGATCGACACCACCAACATCCTCTTCGTGGTGGGTGGCGCCTTCGCCGGTCTGGAGCACATCATCGAGCAGCGCGTGGGCAAGAAGACCCTGGGCTTCACCGCCGAGGTCCGCGGCAAGGCCGAGAAGGAGGCCGAGGACCTCCTCAAGCTGGTCCGCCCCGAGGACCTCACCAAGTTCGGCCTGATCCCCGAGTTCATCGGCCGGCTGCCGCTGATCGCGAGCGTCGAGAAGCTCGACCAGACCGCTCTGGTGAAGATCCTGACCGAGCCGCGCAACGCCCTGGTGAAGCAATACCAGAAGCTCTTCGACCTCGACGGCGTCGACCTCGAGTTCACCGACGACGCGGTCACGGCGATCGCCGACAAGGCCCTCGAGCGCGGCACCGGTGCCCGTGGCCTGCGGGCGATCATCGAGGAGGTCCTCCTCTACGTGATGTACGACGTGCCCTCCCGCGGCGACGTCGGCAAGGTGATCGTCACCCGTGAGGTGGTCGAGGACGGCGAGATGCCGACCCTCGTGCCGCGCGAGAAGGAAACCAAGAAGAAGTCGGCCTAGCCCGTTTGGGTCATTTTCGCCGTCCGGGTCGGTATCGGCCCGGACGGTCGGACACAATACGCACTGATGATCGTCTGTACCTTTCCAGCTCCGTCACTCGGTAGGGAAGTGGGCACGTGAGGTTCCAGAGGGGCCCGGTGTTGGCCTACGCCGCCGTAGTGCTCATCGGCCTGCTCGTGGTCGTCCAGACCCTCAGCCCGGACGTGTCCGCGTTGCACAGGGTGCCGCGTACGCTCTCAGGACAGGCCGATTTCACGGTGATCCCGCCGGCGCCGGCCCCCGGCGTCTCCGGGGTCTCGACGATCCCCAGCACGGCGCCGGATGCCGACGGGGAGCACGAGCAGGGAGGCCCCGCCGAGCCGGCCGAGTCGGCCGAGGAGAAGCCCGACGAGGCGCCCTCAGCGCCTCCTGCCGAGCAGCCCGACGCTCCGTCCCCCGACGAGCCGGCCGAGCCGGCCGACCCCGGTGACGGCGAGGGCGACGCGAACCCGCCCACGCTGGTGCCGTCCGTGGGACCGATCCCGGGCATCATGGCGCCGCTGCTGTGGCCGTTCGTGGCCGAGGAGGACGCCCGGCCCGTCGACGAGGCCGTGCCGATGTTCCTGCGTCAGCTGATCGCCGCGGACGCCGGTGTGCCCGTCGAGGATCTACCGATCGAGCCGCCCAAGAAGGACAGGGACCCCGACGGGAAGACCGAGGAGGGCACGGAGCCTGCGAAGGAGTCCGAGAAGGACGAGTCCGACGTCGAGCGGATCGCCGAGGACGCCTGTGAGCTCACCGCCGCGATCGCCGAGGACGTGAAGCCGCTGCCCGGTGCGAGCGAGGCTCCAGAGCCGGAGGCCACGCCGGAGTGCGGTAAGGCGTGCACTGAGTCGAAGACCCCGGTAGGGTCGTCGCCCGCAGCCGACCCCGAGGCAACAACCGATTCCGCTGAGCCGTCCGACGACGAGCCGTCCAAGGCCGAGACGACGGAGGCAGCGGAGACGGAGCACGAGCCGAAGGAAGGCAGCAAGGACGACAAGGTTTGCGCCGAGAAGTCGGTGCAGTAGGGATCACTCCGATGGCGACCCGCACCACGCCGGAGTGACCGGCCGAGCGAGTCCCCCCGGGCGCTGGGCCGAAGTGAGGGACGAAGCAGGCCCCGGACCGCCAGGTCCCTGTCCGACCATCGGATGCGGCACGGCCGGCTCACCGACGCGCACCGCTGGTGGCGGCTCGACCAGGTCCGGCAGGAACCGCAACCTCAGTCCCCGTCGGAG
>NZ_JBHVKN010000289.1:0-4519 GCF_042798075.1 Nocardioides sp. NPDC057772 | reverse complement strand
CTTTCGAGGGGCCGGGCATTCGGGCTTTTAGGGCCACCTGGTCGCGGGCAGGCTGCTGCGGGGTTCGAAGGCCGGGTCGATGGCGTGGGACCGAGGAGCGGTCATGGGGCGGTCGCCGTGGACGACGGCGAAGGTGGCGTAGGTGGCGAGGGCGAACAGTGCGATGAGGATCAGTGCGGTGGTCATGGCAGTAATTCTTCGCTACCAGGTATTCCTGCCACACTGGCAGAAATGCCTAAGTTGCGCGATTTCCTGCCAACTGGCACCCTTCTGAGGTGCTTAGGAACGTCGCTGCGGTGATCTGGGACGGTGTAGCCCCCTTCGAGTTCGGTGCGGTCTGCGAGGCCTTCGCCATCGACCGCCGCGACGACGGGGTGCCCTACCTCGACTTCGCGGTGTGTGCGCCGACGGCGGGGATGGTGCGCACCAACCTCGGTTCGGGGTCGAGGCGCCGAACGGTCTGGAGCGCCTCGACGAGGCCGACCTGATCGCCATCCCCGCCTTCGGCGGCCCTCAGGGCACCCTGCCCGTGGAGGTGAAGGACGCGCTGCTGCGTGCGCACGCCCGTGGAGCCCGCTTCCTCACCGCCTGCTCCGGCGCCTTCGCGCTGGGCGAGGCCGGCCTCCTCGACGGGATCGAGTGCACGACCCATTGGAAGTACGCCACCGAGCTGCAGCGCCGGTTCCCGGAGTCGAAGGTCGTCCCCGAGGTGCTCTACGTCGACACCGGCCAGATCGTCACCAGCGCCGGCACCGCCTCCGTGCTCGACGCCGCGCTGCACATCTGGCGCCAGGAGTACGGCGCCGCGGTCGCCTCTGCCGTCGCCCGCCGGATGGTCGTGCCGCCGCAGCGTGACGGGGGACAGGCGCAGTTCATCTCCCACCCCGTGCCCGAGCCCGACGCGGAGACGCTGGGGCCCCTGCTGGCCTGGATCTCGTCCCACCTCCACGAGGAGCTCGATGTGGACTCGCTGGCCCGGCAGGTGCTGATGTCGCCGCGTACGTTCGCACGCAGGTTCCGGGCGGAGACCGGGGCCACGCCCTATGCCTGGATCACCGCCCAGCGGGTCCGCCGGGCCGAGGAGCTGCTGGAGCGCACCGAGCGGTCGGTGGAGTGGATCGCGGGCGAGGTCGGGTTCGGCAACGCCGCCGCCCTGCGTCACCACTTCACCCGGGTGCGAGGGCTCTCCCCACAGGCCTACCGGCGCCGGTTCGCGTGTGCCCCCGCCGCGTCCTTGGAGGACACGGCCTAGGGTGTGTCTCCCAAAGACACGGCGGCCGCGAGCGGCGTTTCGGGCCGATCTGGCAAGGCGGCGCCGCGAAGGCATCCTGGAGGCTGTCGAGCGGCGCCAACGCGGCCAGATCGGATGCGAAACGTCGCGTAGCGGGCGTGGGTTTGGGAGACACACCCTAGGGTTGCGCCCATGCGCGTAGGACTCACCGGCGGGATCGCCTCGGGGAAGAGCACGGTGTCGGAGCTGCTGGCCGGGCTCGGGGCGGTGATCGTCGACTCGGACAAGATCGCCCGGGAGGTCGTCGAGCCCGGCACGCCGGGGCTCGCTGCTGTCGTCGAGGAGTTCGGGCCGTCGGTACTCACCGAGACCGGCGAGCTGGACCGGGCCAAGGTCGGGGAGATCGTCTTCGCCGACGAGGGCGCCCGAGCCCGGCTCAACGCGATCGTGCACCCGCTGGTCGGGGCGCGCTCCGCGGAGCTCGAGGAGGCGGGCCGGTTGGCCGGCAAGCTGGTCGTCAACGACATCCCGCTGCTGGTCGAGGTGGGCTATGCGCCCTTCTTCGACGAGGTGATCGTGGTCGACGTACCGGTCGAGACCCAGGTCGAGCGGGCGGTCGCGCGCGGGATGACCGAGGCCGACGCTCGCTCCCGCATCTCCGCGCAGGCGAGTCGCGAGGAGCGGCTCGCGGTCGCGACGTACGTCATCGACAACACCGGCACCCTCGAGGACCTGAGGAAGCGGGTGCGCGAGATCTACGACTCGCTCGCCGGTTCGTGAGCTGGGTGGGGGTTGCTGACATACTCGGCCGCGTGACTGGGGGCAAGCACACAGATTCAGAGGATCGGCAGCGTCGTTCGAGGCGTTGGATGAGGCCGGTGATCGCCGGTGCCGTGCTGGCGCTGGCGGCCGGCGCGGGCGCGGCGGCGGTGACCGTCGGGATGCCGACGAGGTCCGAGGTCGAGCCGAACAGGCCGGCCGCCGCCACGACGAAGACCGACCCCAAGAAGGACACCACGCCGCTTCCGTGGGGACCCACGCAGGGTGAGCTGGCCACCGCCCGCGAGCTGGTCGCGGGGTGGGACGAGAAGCAGCTCGCCGGTCAGGTGATCGTCGGCCGCTACCACGGCACCGACCCGGCCAAGGCGGCGAAGATGGTCCGCAAGCTCCACCTCGCCGGTGTCAGCGTGACCGGCGAGAACGTCGTCGACGAGGCCCAGGTGCGCGAGACGACCGCCGCGGTCTCCCGTGCGGTCGCGGCCGACGGGCGGTCGTTCCCTGCGGTGATCGGCGTCGATCAGGAGGGTGGCGTGGTCTCCCACCTGCGCGGCGTGGCCACGGAGTTCCCGGAGTTCGCGCGCACCGGCGAGGCCATCGAGGCGAAGCCGCGCAAGGGCATCGCGGCGACGACGGAGGCGGCGCGGACGACGGCGCTCGAGCTGCGCGACCTGGGCTTCACCTGGGCCTTCGCGCCCGTCGCCGACGTGACGGTCGGCGCGACCGACCCGACCATCGGGTCGCGCTCGCCGAGCGAGAACCCCCGGGTGGCCGCGACGGCGGTCTCCGCCGCGGTGCAGGGCTACAACGAGGCCGGTCTGGTCTCCACCACCAAGCACTTCCCGGGCCACGGCGCTGTCACCGGCGACACCCACCTCGGGCTCCAGGAGCTCGACTTCGGCATGAAGAAGCTCAAGCGCCGTGACCTGGTGCCGTTCGACGCTGCGGTCGACGCCGGGGCGCCGGCGGTCATGATCAGCCACGTCGACGTCAAGGCCGTGGCGCCCGGGAAGCCGGCCAGCATGGCGGCCCCGATCTACGACCTGCTCCGCGACGACCTCGGCTTCGACGGCGTCGCCGTCACCGACTCGCTGGGGATGGGGGCGGTCACGACCACCACCAAGAAGCCCTCGGTCGCCGCCCTGGAGGCCGGTGCCGATCTGCTGCTGATGCCGGCCAACTCCAAGGCCGCCCACCGCAGCATCGTCAAGGCCCTGCGTTCCGGCCGTCTCGACCGCGATCGTGTCGAGGACGCGGCCGCGAAGGTCGTCGCCATGCAACTGTGGCAGCAGCGCACCGCCGCAACGGTGCCGGTGCCCGGTGACGTACGCGCGCGGGCGCAGGAGGCGTCCGAGGGACTCTCCGAGGCTGCTTCCGACGGCTGACGCCTGGCGGCGCCGGTTCGTGGCACCATCGACCGCATGAGCGTGGTGCTGCACGTCGACCTGGATCAGTTCATCGCGGCGGTGGAGGTGCTGCGGCGACCTGAGCTCGCCGGGAAGCCGGTGATCGTGGGTGGTCGCGGCGACCCGACCGAGCGGGCGGTGGTCTCGACGGCTTCCTACGAGGCGCGGAAGCACGGGGTGGGCTCCGGGATGCCGCTGCGGCTGGCGGTCCGGAAGTGTCCCGACGCCGTGCTGCTGCCGGTCGATCACGCCGCCTACGACAAGGCCTCCGCGGGCGTCATGGACACGCTGCGGTCGCTGGAGTGGGGCGGGGTGCCGGTGCTGGTCGAGGTTCTCGGCTGGGACGAGGCGTTCCTCGGACCCGGCCCCGGCCACGGCGACCTCGGCGATCCAGCGGCCTTCGCCCATGACGTACGCGACGTGGTGCTCGACCGCACCCGGCTGCCCAGCGGGGTCGGTGTCGGCGACAACAAGCTCCAGGCGAAGCTCGCCACCGGGTTCGCCAAGCGGCGAGTCGACGGTGCGGTCGCGCGGGAAGCGGGAGCGGGCGGTCACGAGCCGGGACCGAACGGCCAGCTGCGGGGGACCGGCGTCTACCGGATCACCCACGAGACCTGGGACGCCGAGATGGGCCACCGCCCGACCGATGCGCTGTGGGGGATCGGGGCGAAGACCGCGAAGCGGCTGGCCGGGCTCGGGATCGAGACCGTCGCTGATCTGGGGGCGGCCTCGGCGGAGCGTCTGGCCGCCGAGATCGGCCCGACGACCGGCCCGTGGCTGCGCCGCCTGGGCCGTGGCGTCGACAGCAGCCCGGTGGACCCCTCGCCGTGGGTCGCCCGCGGCCATGGCCACGAGGAGACCTTCCAGCAGGACCTCGTCGAGTGGCCCGACATCGTCGCCGCCACCCGCCGGCTGTGCGGCGAGTGTCTCGCGGACGTCGTGAAGGAGGACCGCCCGGTGACCCGGGTCGAGATCAAGGTGCGCTTCAAGCCGTTCTTCACCGTCACCCGCGGCCACAAGCTCCCCGAGCCCACCCTCGACCCCGACCGCCTCGCCGACGAGGCGGTCGCCCTGCTGGACCGGGTCGAGAAGGACCGTCCGATCC
>NZ_JBHVKN010000288.1:0-4555 GCF_042798075.1 Nocardioides sp. NPDC057772 | reverse complement strand
ACCGGACGAGACGGGGCGGCGTAGAGCTCGTTCCGAGCGGCTCAGACAGCCGGGACCGGGAAAGTCGGGTACTCGACACCCGAGATCGACTGCACGGTGCGGACGACCTGGCAGGAGTAGCCGAACTCGTTGTCGTACCAGACGTAGAGGATCGCGGAGTCACCGTCGACGATGGTCGCGTTGCCGTCGATGATCGAGGCGGCACGGGAGCCGATGAAGTCGGAGGAGACCGCGTCGCGGGCGGTGGTGAAGTCCACCTGGCGACGCAGCTCGCCGGTCAGCGAGGCCTCGCGGAGGTAGCCGACGACCTCTTCCTTCGAGGTCTCACCCTTGAGCGAGAGCGACAGGATCGCGATCGAGACGTCCGGGGTGGGGATGCGGATCGAGTTGCCGGTGATCTTCGCTTTCAGGTCCGGCAGGGCCTTGGCGACCGCGGAGGCGGCACCGGTCTCGGTGAGCACCAGGTTGAGCGGTGCGGAGCGACCGCGGCGGTCGGCCTTGTGGTAGTTGTCCAGCAGGTTCTGGTCGTTGGTGAACGAGTGCACCGTCTCGACGTGACCGCGCACGATCCCGAAGCGGTCCTCCATCAGCTTCAGCGGCGGCACGATCGCGTTGGTCGTGCAGGACGCGCAGGAGATGACCTTCTCGTCGCCGGTGAGGGTCTGGTGGTTGACGCCGTGGACGATGTTCGGGACGTCGCCCTTGCCCGGCGCGGTCAGCAGGACCTTCTTGATGCCCGGGCGCAGGTGCTGCGACAGTCCCTCGCGGTCGCGCCACTTGCCGGTGTTGTCGATGAGGATGGCGTCCTTGATGCCGTACGCCGTGTAGTCGACCGTCGTCGGGTCGTCGGAGTAGATGAACTGGATCGGGTTGCCGTTGGCGATGAGCACGCCGTTCTTCTCGTCCACCGTGATGGTGCCGGCGAACTGGCCGTGGATCGAGTCACGGCGCAGCAGCGAGGCGCGCTTGATGAGGTCGTCCTCGCCGCCCTTGCGGACGACGACGGCCTTCAGCCGCAGACCGTGGCGCGAGCCGGCCTTCTCGACGAGGAGCCGGGCGACGAGGCGGCCGATCCGGCCGAAGCCGTAGAGCACGACGTCCTGGCCGCCGTTGCGCTCGAGCTTGTTGTCGCCGGTCGCGCCGGCAAGCTTCTCGGCGACGAAGTCGTCGACCGAGAGGCCGCGCTCGTCCTCGGCGTACTGGACCGCAAGCAGTCCCAGGTCGACCTTCGACGGACCGAGGTCCAGCTTGGCGACCGCCTGGAGCAGCGGGAACGTGTCGGTGACCGAGAGCTCCTCGCCCTCGATCTGGCGCGCGAACCGGTGCGCCTTGAGGATCGAGATGTCGGACTTGCTCACCAGCGACCGGCTGTGGACCAGGATGGTGACATCCTTCTCGCGGTAGAGCTTGCCGATGATCGGGATCATCGTCTCCGCGAGCTCCTCGCGGTGCTGCCAGTCGTTGAAGGTCTCGTCGGTGTCGCTCACAGCTCAACTTTCGGTTGCTCGGGAAGGCCTGGATCGGGCGGGGGACACACCCGGCCAGGCTCGATTATCGGCATCCCCAGAGCCCCGGCCACCTTGATCGATCCAACCAAGAACCGGTGGTCGAGCCTGTCGCGACCACCCGACGAGGCGCACGCTGACGCTGCCGGTCCGCAACGACAGAATGCTCAGGGAGTGGCGGTCGCCGTCGGCTCCTCGGTCGGCTCCGGGGTCGGCTCGGCCGTCGCGGTCTCGGTCGGCTCGGCCGTCGGCGTCTCGCTGGCCGGCTCGCTGACCTCCTCGCTGGGGACCGTCGCGGTCGGCTCCGGCGTCTCGGAAGGTGTCACGTCGCCGCCGGTGTCCGTGCCGCTGCTCGGAGCGACCTCGCTCTCGTCCTCCGCGTCCTCGTCGTCGGGCCGCTCGGCGAACCCGGAATCGTCCCCGGTGTCCACGGAGCCGCCGACCGGTGTGGTCGGCGCGGTGCTGCGCTCGCCGGTGGTCGGCTCGGCGGACGGGGTGACCTCGCCGACCTTCGGCGCGTCGTCCTGGCCCGGCAGGAGGCCGGGGTTGGCAGCGACGGCCACGCCGGCCGAGACGAGGACGACCGCCGCGGCGGCGAGCCCGGCGATCTTCCAGCGACGCCCGGACGGTTGGTCGGGCTCGGCGAACGTGGGAGCCTGGGTGGGCAGGTCAGCGGTGTCGGTGGGGCTCACGGGAGGCCGTGGGGCCCGGGCGATCCCGCCTCCGGTGAACGCCGGCGGCGGCGCGCCGATGGTGGTCTCCTGCTCCGAGGTGGCCGGGGCCGGTAGCAGGGTCCAGTCGCCGTTGGTGGCGAGGATGTCCGCAGCGGAAGGTCGCGCGGCCGGCGCCTCGGCCAGGCATGCGGCGACGAGCGGACGCAGGTAGACCGGACACAGGCTCAGGTTGGGCGACTCGCCCCTGAGGAGGTGTCCCATCGAGCCGATCTCGCCGCTGAACGGCCAGCGCCCGGTGGCGGCGACGAAGGCGACCAGACCGAGCGCCCAGATGTCGACGGCGCTGGAGAACGTGCCGGTCTGGACCTGCTCGGGCGCCTGATAGCCGTAGGTGCCGACCGCCTTGCCGGTCTGGGTCAGCGCGGTGCCGTCGACGGAGCGGGCGATGCCCATGTCGATCACGCACGGGTCCGTGGCGCCGTAGAGGATGTTGCCCGGCTTGATGTCGCGGTGGACGAGCCCAGCGGCATGCACCGCGGCGAGCGCCTCGGCGACCCCGGCGACCAGTTGACGTACGTCGATCTCGGACAGGCGCTGACCGGAGCCGATCAGCTTGTTGAGGGGCGGGTCGGCGACGTACTCGCTCGCCATCCAGGGCTGCTCGGCATCGGCGTCGGCGTCGAGGACCCGCGCGGTGAACCGGCTCTCCACCCTCTTGGCGGCCTCGATCTCCCGCTCGAACCGCGCTCGGAAACCCGGGTCGGAGGTGAGCTCGGGAAGGATCGCCTTCACCGCCGCCTTCGTGCCCGCCGCGTCCTCGCCCAGATAGACGACGCCCATGCCGCCGTGGCCGAGGCGGCCGATGAGCGCGTACGGACCCATCTCGCGGGGGTCGTTCGCCGTCAGCGGGCTGACAGGGCTGCTAGGGCTGACAGGGCTGCTAGGGCTGACAGGGCTGACAGGGATGGCCTGGGTGGCGGCGGACTGGGGGGATGTGGGGATTTCCCGAGACAACTTCTCTGCTCCTGTGGCACCGGCGAGTGTGTCTCGGAGCGTATCGGACTCCGCGCCGCGATCCGGTCACGCCGGGCGGAGGGTTCCAGACTCTGGGAGACGGGATCCTGCGAGGATGGCCGGCATGACTGAGTCGACGGAGAAATCCACAGTGACATTGGGCCAGGGCACCGGTCCCCTCCGCGGGGTCAAGGTCGTCGAGCTGGCGGGGATCGGGCCCGGGCCGCACGCCTGCACGATCCTCGCGGACATGGGCGCGGACGTGATCCGGGTCGACCGGCCGGGCGGCAACGTACTCGGCGGGGGTGCCGGGGACCTGCTCACCCGCGGCCGCCCGAGCATCGCGCTCGACCTCAAGAACCCGGATGCGGTCGAGACCGTCCTGCGTCTGGTGGAGTCCGCCGACGTACTCATCGAAGGGCTGCGCCCCGGCGTCACCGACCGGCTCGGCCTGGGGCCCGACACCTGCCTGGAGCGCAACCCGCGGCTCGTCTACGGCCGGATGACCGGCTGGGGCCAGGAGGGCCCGCTGGCCCAGTCCGCGGGTCACGACCTCACCTACATCGCCACCACCGGCGTGCTGAACGGCCTCGGCCAGGACCCCGCCCGGCCGCACTTCCCGCTCAACCTGCTCGGTGACTTCGGTGGCGGATCGACCTACCTGGTCATGGGCATCCTCGCCGCGCTCGTCGAGGCCAGGACGACCGGCCAGGGGCAGGTCGTCGACGCCGCGATCGTGGACGGCACCGCCCACCTCGCCACGATGATCTCCGGCATGCTCGCCTCGGGTGCCTGGCACGAGCAGCGGCAGAGCAACCTTCTCGACGGCGCGATGCCGTTCTACGCGCTCTACGACACCTCCGACGGCCGCCAGGTCGCGGTCGGTGCGCTGGAGGGCAAGTTCTTCGCCGAGATGGTCACCCGGCTCGGGCTCGACGGGGTCTGCCCGGGGCAGTACGAGCTGGAGCGCTACGACGAGATGCGCGAGCTCTTCGCCAAGACCTTCGCGTCGAAGACGATGGCCGAGTGGGCCGAGATCTTCGAGGGGACGGACGCCTGCGTCGCTCCTGTCCTCACGCCCTCCGAGGCGGCTGTCCACCCCCACCTGCAGGCCCGCCAGACGTACGTCACGCACCACGGTGTCACCCAGCCCGCTCCCGCGCCGCGGTTCAGCCGCACCGTCTCCACCTTGGGCGCGGCACCGGCGGCCAGCGCCGGTCAGCACACGCGCGAGGCCCTGGCCGCGTGGGGCATCGACGACGCCGACGCGCTGATCGAGAAGGGCGCCGCGTTCCAGGACTGACGACCGGACCGCCCAGGAGATGCAGGAACGGCGCGGCGTACGACCCGAAGGTCGTACGC
>NZ_JBHVKN010000287.1:0-4605 GCF_042798075.1 Nocardioides sp. NPDC057772 | reverse complement strand
CCTATGACCCGCCGGCACGCCTCAAGGTCGCCCGGGCGCTCGTCGAGCTGGCCCGGCTGGTGCCGCTGACGCTCGCGGTGCTGCTCTACGCCGGGGTGGCCTATGTGCTCGTCAGGATCTGGGAGGCGAGCGACCTTCTCCTCGCCGTCCTGGTCGCGGGGCCGGTGCTCGCGGCCGCGGGAGCAGTCGCGGCCGGTGTCACGGTCGCGGCGAAATGGCTGCTCGTCGGCCGGGTCCGCGCCGGCTCGCACCCGCTGTGGAGCTGGTTCGTGTGGGCCAACGAGCTGGCCGACACCTTCGTCGAGGTGCTGGCCGCGCCCTGGTTCACCGGTGCCGTGTCGGGCACCCCGGTGCTCAACCTGTGGTTCCGGGCGCTCGGGGCGCGGATCGGCCGCGGTGTCTGGATCGAGACCCACTGGCTCCCCGAGACCGACCTGGTCGAGCTCGGCGACGGCGCCACGGTCAACGCCGGCACCGTCGTGCAGACGCATCTCTTCCACGACCGTGTGCTGGCCCTCGACGTGGTCACCCTGAAGCGAGGCGCCACGCTCGGCCCCAACTCGGTGATCCTGCCCGCCGCCGCCATCGGCCGGCATGCGGTCGTCGGCCCGGTGTCGCTGGTGATGCGCGGGGAGAGCCTCCCCGACAAGACCCTGTGGATCGGCAACCCGATCGGTCCCTGGGACCAGACCGGCTGACAGGATGCCTCTACCATGACGGCCGTGCCGAAGCCCCCGACCGCCGACCCCTACCTCCCAGGTCACGGGGACGCTTCGTGGAGCGCGACCCACTACGACCTCGAGCTGACCTACGACCTGGTCGGCAACCGGCTCGCGGGCACCGCGACGATCCGCGCGGTCGCGGTCGACGACATCACCCGCGTCGTCCTCGACCTCGCCCACCTGCGGGTGCAGAAGGTGGCGATCGACGGCCGTCCGCCGGCGAAGTGGGCCCATCGCGACCACCGTCTGGTCCTCGACCTCCGCTCGCGGATCGCGGCCGGCGAGGAGTTCGTGATCACGGTCAGGTACTCCGGCAAGCCCCGCCCCGTCGTGCTGCCGCACCACGGTGACGCCGGCTGGGAGGAGCTCGCCGACGGCGTCATCGTCGCCGGTCAGCCGCACGGCGCGCCGACCTGGTTCCCCTGCAACGACCGCCCCTCCGACAAGGCCCGCTACGCGATCAGCGTGACCACCGCACCCGGCTACGCGGTCGTCTCCAACGGCGAGCTGACCTCCCGCGTACGCCGCGGCAGCGGGGAGACCTGGCGCTACTGGCAGGCCGAGCCGATGGCGACCTACCTGGCCACGGTGCAGATCGGGCGCTACCGGGTCGTCGACCTAGCGGCCAGCGAGGGGCCGGGCGGCCGGGTCCCGATCCGGGCTGCGTACCCGGTCGACGCCACCGCGGGCTTCGAGGCCTCCTTCGGGCGGCAGCGGGAGATGATGGCCTACTTCACCTCGGTCTTCGGGCCCTACCCGTTCGCCTCCTACTCCGTCGTGGTCACCGACGACGAGCTCGAGATCCCGCTGGAGTCGCAGTCGCTGTCGACCTTCGGGCGCAACCACCTCACCGGCGAGTGGTCCGAGGTACGCCTCGTGGCCCACGAGCTCGCCCACCAGTGGTTCGGCAACGCGGTGACGCTGCGCGAGTGGCGCGACATCTGGCTGCACGAGGGCTTCGCCTGCTACAGCGAGTGGCTGTGGTCGGACGCCTCCGGGGGCCGCTCGTGCGGTGAGCACGCCCGCCACCATCACCGCCGGCTCGCCGCACTGCCGCAGGACCTGGTCCTCGCCGACCCCGGGCCCAAGGACATGTTCGACGACCGGGTCTACAAGCGCGGAGCGCTCACCCTGCATGCCGTGCGGCGTACGGTCGGGGACGAGTCGTTCTTCCGGCTGCTGCGCACCTGGGTCGCCCGCCACAGCGGCGGCACGGTCACCACCGCCGACTTCGAGGCGCTCGCGGCCGAGGTCGGCGACCGCGACCTCACCCCGCTCTTCGACGCCTGGCTGCGGCGGCCGTCGCTGCCCGACCTGCCTGCCTGACTGTCGCGCTGTCGTATCTTGGGCCCGTGCCCGAGCTGACCTTCCGTGACGCCACCTTTTCCGATGTGGATGCCCTGGTCGGGCTGATCGAGTCCGCCTACCGCGGCGATGCCTCCCGCGCCGGCTGGACCACCGAGGCCGACCTGCTGGCCGGGCAGCGCACCGACCCGGAAGGCGTACGAGAGGTCATTACCGCGCCGGGTTCCCGGCTCCTGGTCGCCGAACCGGCCGCCGAGCGGGCGGCGGAGATCGTCGCCTGCTGCCAGCTGCAGAAGCGGGAGGCGTACGTCTATTTCGGCATGTTCTCCGTCTCGCCGGCGCTGCAGGGCGGCGGTGTCGGCAAGGCCGTGATGGCCGAGGCCGAGCGGATCGCGCGGGAGTGGGGTGCTGAGGAGATCCGGATGACCGTGATCCGCCAGCGCGAGGACCTGATCGCGTTCTACGAGCGGCGGGGGTTCCGGCGTACGGGACGCTTCGAGCCGTTCCCCTACGGCGACGAGCGCTTCGGTCTGCCGCTGCGCGACGACCTCGAGTTCGCGGAGCTCGCGAAGTCACTCTGACCGGCCGTCATCCGTCCGAATTTCTTGCACTCGCAGGGGTCGAGTGCTAAACATGAGGCTGGCACTCTTACCATGAGAGTGACAACAACCGGACCGGTGACGTTGAGGCGTCGCGAGCGGCAGGGAAGGGTTCTGCCGGGAGCGGCGTCGTCCGTCGCGGGCAACCCATCGGACCGGATCCAACGAACTTCCCAAGTGAAGGATCGCAGGAGCAATGCCGAAGCTCATCGCTTTCAACGAGGAGGCCCGTCGGGGTCTGGAGAAGGGTCTCAACACCCTCGCCGACGCCGTCAAGGTCACCCTCGGTCCCAAGGGCCGCAACGTCGTGCTCGAGAAGAAGTGGGGCGCCCCCACGATCACCAACGATGGTGTCTCCATCGCCAAGGAGATCGAGCTCGAGGACCCCTACGAGAAGATCGGTGCCGAGCTGGTCAAGGAGGTCGCGAAGAAGACCGACGACGTCGCCGGTGACGGCACGACGACCGCGACCGTTCTCGCCCAGGCGCTGGTCCGCGAGGGCCTGCGCAACGTCGCCGCGGGTGCCAACCCGGCCGGCCTGAAGCGCGGCATCGAGGCGGCCGTCGACGCCGTCTCCGAGCAGCTGCTCGCCCAGGCCAAGGACATCGAGACCAAGGAGCAGATCGCTGCTACCGCCTCGATCTCGGCTGCTGACACCACCGTCGGCGAGATCATCGCCGAGGCGATGGACAAGGTCGGCAAGGAAGGTGTCATCACCGTCGAGGAGTCGAACACCTTCGGGCTCGACCTCGAGCTCACCGAGGGTATGCGCTTCGACAAGGGCTACATCTCGGCCTACTTCGTGACCGACCCGGAGCGTATGGAGACCGTCCTCGACGACCCGTACATCCTGATCGTCAACTCGAAGATCTCCAGCGTCAAGGACCTGATCCCGGTCCTGGAGAAGGTCATGCAGACCGGCAAGCCGCTGGTCATCCTGGCCGAGGACGTCGACGGCGAGGCTCTCTCGACGCTGGTCGTCAACAAGATCAAGGGCACCTTCAAGTCCGTCGCCGTCAAGGCTCCGGGCTTCGGTGACCGCCGCAAGGCCATGCTGCAGGACATCGCGATCCTCACCGGTGGCCAGGTCATCTCCGAGGAGGTCGGCCTCTCCCTGGAGACCGCCGGCATCGAGCTGCTCGGCCAGGCCCGCAAGGTCGTCATCACCAAGGACGAGACCACCATCGTCGAGGGTTCGGGCGACCAGGGTCAGATCGAGGGCCGGGTCAACCAGATCCGCGCCGAGATCGAGAAGTCGGACTCCGACTACGACCGCGAGAAGCTCCAGGAGCGCCTCGCCAAGCTGGCCGGCGGCGTGGCCGTCATCAAGGTCGGCGCGGCCACCGAGGTCGAGCTCAAGGAGCGCAAGCACCGCATCGAGGACGCCGTCCGCAACGCGAAGGCCGCTGTCGAGGAGGGCATCCTCCCCGGTGGTGGTGTCGCGCTGATCCAGGCCGCGACCACCGCGTTCGAGAAGCTCGAGCTCGAGGGCGACGAGGCCACCGGTGCCGCGATCGTCAAGGCCGCCATCTCGGCGCCGCTGAAGCAGATCGCCATCAACGCCGGCCTCGAGGGTGGCGTCGTGGCGGAGAAGGTCGCCGGTCTCCCGGTCGGCCAGGGCCTCAACGCGGCCACGGGCGAGTACGTCGACCTGCTCCAGGCCGGCATCATCGACCCCGCCAAGGTGACCCGCTCCGCGCTGCAGAACGCCGCGTCGATCGCCGCGCTGTTCCTCACCACCGAGGCCGTCGTGGCCGACAAGCCGGAGAAGGCCGCCGCTGGCGACCCGACCGGTGGCATGGGTGACATGGGCGGCATGGGCTTCTGATCGCCCGCTGTTCCCAGCAAGAGGGCCCCTCCTTCGGGAGGGGTCCTCTTCGGGTTTCCGGCCGGCCGCAGGGTAGTCCAGGGAGTTTCCGTCGGGTACGCGCCAGTAAAGGGTCGGTCGCGGCGTGGGCTCCCCCCCGCGGGGGGGGCGC
>NZ_JBHVKN010000286.1:4339-4612 GCF_042798075.1 Nocardioides sp. NPDC057772 | reverse complement strand
GGCGCACCTGACGCGCGAGTGGCAGGAGTTCGCCGGGTGCACGCCGACGACGTGGCTGCGGGAGGAGTTCCCATTCGTTCAAGACCTCGCCGACCGCCAGCCGGTTCACTCGAAGCATGAGCACTGAACAGAACAATGACGTAGCGAAGATCAAGTACTGGCAGACGATGGCGTTCCAGGACGCCGAGGCGATGATGACGTGGCTGAGCGCGATCGGCTTCGTCGAGCACTCCACCTATCGCGAGAACGGCATCGTGGTCCACGCGGAATGGC
>NZ_JBHVKN010000286.1:0-4329 GCF_042798075.1 Nocardioides sp. NPDC057772 | reverse complement strand
GCTCTGGCCCGGCGGGGGCGGGCTGATGTTCGGCCAGGTACGCAAGGACGGCGGCATCAAGAACACCGGTGTGTCCTCGGCCTACCTGATCACCGACGACCCCGACGCCGTCTTCGACAAGGCGGTCGCCGCCGGCGCCACCGTGGACCGCCCCATGGTCGACCAGGACTACGGCGGTCGTGGCGGCACGGTCATCGACCCGGAGGGCAACTCCTGGTCGTTCGGCAGCTACCAGCCTTCATGAGCGCGGGGCGATATCGCACAGCCTGGTCGCCGTCGGCGATAGCGCACCGAACCGCCTGAGACGAAGAGGGTCCGGCGCCGCCGACCCTTTAGCCTTGGACGCATGGAGAAGACCGGGGATGCAGGGGAAGGGCCGTCGACTCTGACCGGCCCGGTCGAGATCGTCGGCGTCGGGCTCCTGGGCACCTCGGTGGCGCTCGCCTGCGCGGCGGCGGGGCTCGACGTGCTCCTCAGCGACTCGGTCGCGAGCCACGTACGCACCGCGACCGGCCTCGGCGCCGGCCGTCGCCGCAAGCCCGGCGACACGCCGCAGGTGATCGTCGTCGCGGTCCCGCCGGTGCACCTCGGTGAGGTGATCACCCGAGCCCTCGCCGACAATCCCGACGCGGTCGTCACCGACGTCGGCAGCGTGAAGGCTTCGCCGCTGGCCTACGTGCGCGAGCACAGCCCCGGCGACGTACGCCGCTACGTCGGTGGCCACCCGATGGCCGGCAGCGAGCGGTCGGGCCCCCTGGCTGCGACCGCCACCCTGTTCGAGGGCCGGCCGTGGGCGGTCACCCCGCACGAGGACGCCGACCCGGTGGCGACCGAGCTCGTCGGCGAGCTCGCCGCGCTGTGCGGCGGCGTACCGCTCACCCTCACCCCCGAAGACCACGACCAGGCGGTCGCCCGCACCTCCCACGTGCCCCACCTGATGGCGGCGCTGGTGGCGGGCCGGCTCGCGGTGGCCCCGGAGGGACACCTCAGCCTCAGCGGCCAGGGCGTACGCGACGTGACCCGGGTGGCCGCCGGCGACCCGGGCCTCTACGGCCAGATCGTGGCCGGCAACGCCCGCGCGGTCACCGAGCTGCTCTCCGAGGTGCGCGCCCAGCTCGACGAGATGATCGCGGCCGTCGGCAACGGCGACGCGGCCGCCCTGGACGTACTCCTCAAGGAGGGCCAGGCCGGCACCCGGGCGATCCCCGGCAAGCACGGCCGGCCGCAGACGGCCCAGGCGACCATCTACGTCACCGTGCCCGACGAACCCGGCAACCTGGCCAGGCTCTTCGCCGATGCGGGGGAGAGCGGCGTCAACATCGAGGACGTACGCATCGACCACGACCCGGGCCGACCGGTCGGTGTCATGGAGCTGATCGTGGCCGCCGACGCGGCGGACCGGATGCAGGCGGTTCTGGAGTCTCGGGGATGGGTCGCTCACCGGTAGGCTCCCGCCCGTGAGCAGCAGCAACCCCTCCACCGACCCCGCCCGCATCGTCATCGCCGTCGACGGCACCTCCGGCTCCGGGAAGTCGAGCACCTCGCGTGGGGTCGCCGACCGTCTCGGGATGCGCTACCTCGACACCGGCGCGATGTATCGGGCGATGACCTGGTGGATGCTCAGCAACGACGTGGACGTGCACGACGCCGACGCGGTCGCCGCCGCGGCCGGCAAGCCGGTGATCACCTCCGGCACCGACCCGCTCGGCCCCACGATCGCCCTCGACGGCGTCGACGTCTCGGTCGAGATCCGCAGCGACAAGGTCAATGGCGCCGTCTCCCCGGTGGCCACCGTCCGTGAGGTACGCGCCCGCCTGATCGCCCTCCAGCAGCAGGAGATCGAGCAGGCGCTGGCCGCCGGCTCCGGCATCGTGGTCGAGGGTCGCGACATCGGCACCGCCGTGTGGCCCGCCGCCGAGCTGAAGCTGTACGTCACCGCCGACCCCGCCGCCCGCGCCGCCCGCCGCGCGGCGGAGGAGGGCGGCACCGACGCGGAGGCCGTCCGCGCGTCGCTGGAGAACCGCGACAAGATCGACTCCACCCAGGGCGGTGCGGTGGTGCCGGAGGGCGCCACCCACATCGACACGACGCCCTACACGCTGGAGGAGGTCATCGACCTCGTCGTCGACCTCGCCGAGAAGGCGGGGGAGTGAGCGACCTTCCGCGCACGGATGGGGTCCCGCATCCCAGCCGATGGCCGCTGAACCATCTCAACGGCCCGTCACGCTGGCTGATCCGGCGCCGCTACGACGTACGGTTGCACGAGACCGGCAACATCCCGACGTCGGGACCGGTCGTCTTCGCGTCCAACCACATCGGCATCATCGACGGTCCGCTCCTGGCGATCTTCACGCCGCGTCCCGTGCATGCGTTGA
Organism: Nocardioides sp. NPDC057772; assembly: GCF_042798075.1. NCBI lineage: Bacteria > Bacillati > Actinomycetota > Actinomycetes > Propionibacteriales > Nocardioidaceae > Nocardioides > Nocardioides sp. NPDC057772. The sequence continues at coordinate 1,954 of NZ_JBHVKN010000286.1, read as the reverse complement.
CCAAGCTGGAGATGTTCGAGCACTGGTTCCTCGGGCCGTTCCTGCGCTGGGCGGGCCAGATCCCGCTCTACCGGTTCGGCAGCGACCCGGCGGCGGTGAAGATGGCGCTGAAGGTGCTGCGCGAGGGCAACGCGATGGGGATCTATCCCGAGGGCACCCGTGGCGCGGGCGATCTCGTCCGGTTCAACCGCGGCGCCGCCTATCTCGCCCTCGCCTCCGGCGCTCCGGTGGTGCCGGTGACGATGATCGGCAGCCGTGATCCGGGCGGCGGGGTCTCGTCGCTGCCGCACAAAGGTGCGCGCATCGACATCGTCTATGGCGAGCCTTTCCACGTCGAGCGCGTAGGCTGGCCGCGTACCAGGGAACAAGTCGGGCATGTCTCGGGTTTGCTCCAGAAGCACATGCAGGTCCAACAGGACCATGCCCTGGCGTTGACCGGTCGCGAACTGCCCGGTCCGCTACCTAGCGAGGAGAACAATGACTGACCCCGACGTTTCGTACGAGGACGTGCGAGACCTGACCGAGACTGACGAGACCCCGGCCGGGCCGCTGCCCGTCGTGGCCGTCGTCGGCCGCCCCAACGTCGGGAAGTCGACCCTGGTCAACCGGATCATCGGCCGCCGCGAGGCGGTCGTCCAGGACGTCCCCGGTGTGACCCGCGACCGGGTCTCCTACGACGCCGACTGGAACGGCAAGGCCTTCACCCTGGTCGACACCGGCGGCTGGGACCCCGACGCCCAGGGCCTGGCCGAGCGGATCGCGGCCCAGGCCGAGATCGCGGTCTCCCTGGCCGACGCCGTCCTCTTCGTGGTCGATGCGACCGTCGGCATCACCGACGCCGACGAGGCGGTCGTACGCATCCTGCGCAAGTCCGGCAAGCCGGTCGTGCTGGTGGCCAACAAGGTCGACGACATGCGCACCGAGGCCGAGGCGGCCGCGCTGTGGAACCTCGGGCTCGGTGAGCCCTGGCCTGTCTCCGCCCTGCACGGGCGCGGCTCGGGCGACATGCTCGACGCCGTCCTCGCCGTGCTGCCTGACCCGCCGCCGCTGCCCGAGGGCACCGAGATCGGTGGCCCGCGGCGGATCGCGCTGGTCGGCAAGCCCAACGTCGGCAAGTCGAGCCTGCTCAACAAGCTGGCCAAGGAGGAGCGAGCCGTCGTCGACAACGTCGCCGGCACCACCGTCGACCCGGTCGACGAGCTGATCGAGCTCGGCGGCCGCGAGTGGCGCTTCATCGACACCGCGGGCATCCGCAAGCGGGTCAAGGAGTCCAGCGGCCACGAATACTACGCATCCCTGCGCACCACCACCGCGATCGACCGCGCCGAGGTGGCCGTGCTCGTGATCGACGGCGGCGAGAAGATCTCCGAGCAGGACATCCGCATCCTGCAGACCGTCCGCGAGGCCGGCCGCGCGCTGGTGATCGCGTTCAACACGTGGGACCTCGTCGACGAGGACCGCCGCTGGCAGCTCGACCGCGAGATCGAGCGCGAGCTCGTCCAGGTGCAGTGGGCGCCGCGGATCAACATCACCGCGCGCACCGGCTGGCATGTCGACCGGCTCGTTCCCGCGCTCGACAAGGCCCTCGAGGGCTGGGAGACGCGGGTCGGCACCGGCGCGCTCAACTCGTTCCTCGGCCGCCTGGTCGCCGAGCACCCGCACCCGGTCCGCTCCGGCAAGCAGCCGAAGATCCTCTTCGGCACCCAGCCCTCGACCGCGCCGCCGACCTTCATCCTGTTCACCAGCGGCAAGCTCGAGGCCTCCTACGAGCGCTTCATCGAGCGCCGGCTGCGCGAGGAGTTCGGCTTCGTCGGCACCCCGATCGTGCTCCAGCAGCGGGTCCGGGAGAAGCGCAAGCGCTAGCTGTTCTGATCACGGACGTTAGGTACGGCGGGTCGGCTGGATCATGACGAAGACCTCCGGGTGAGGTGTGGAGCTACCACGCACCCACATC
>NZ_JBHVKN010000285.1:0-4694 GCF_042798075.1 Nocardioides sp. NPDC057772 | reverse complement strand
ACCATGTCGGTCGCGGGGCGGTCAGGTTCTGACGTAGGTCAGAGGGACTGCAGGATCTCGCGAGCGAGAGCAGCGGTCTCCGACGGGGTCTTACCGACCTTCACGCCGGCGGCCTCGAGGGCCTCCTTCTTGGCCTGCGCGGTGCCGGCGGAGCCGGACACGATCGCGCCGGCGTGACCCATGGTCTTGCCCTCCGGCGCGGTGAAGCCGGCGACGTAGCCGACGACAGGCTTGGAGATGTTCTCCTTGATGTAGGCCGCGGCACGCTCCTCGGCGTCGCCACCGATCTCACCGATCATGACGATGAGCTTGGTCTCGTCGTCCTTCTCGAACGCCTCGAGGGCGTCGATGTGAGTGGTGCCGATGATGGGGTCACCGCCGATGCCGATCGCGGTGGAGAAGCCGAAGTCCTTCAGCTCGTACATCATCTGGTAGGTCAGCGTGCCCGACTTGGAGACGAGACCGACCGGGCCCTTGCCGGTGATGGTGTGCGGGGTGATGCCGGCCAGCGACTCGCCCGGGGTGATGATGCCGGGGCAGTTCGGGCCGATCATCCGGGTGGCCTTGCCCTGCAGGTAGGACCACACCTCGGCGGTGTCCTGGACCGGGACGCCCTCGGTGATGACCACGATCAGCGGCATCTCGGCGTCGATCGCCTCGATCGCAGCGTCCTTGGTGAACGCCGGCGGCACGAAGAGGACCGACACGTTGGCGCCGGTCTCCTTCATCGCCTCAGCGACGGTGCCGAACACCGGGAGCTCCACGTCGGCGCCCTGGGCGTCCTTGTGGGTGACCGTGGTGCCGGCCTTGCGGGCGTTGACGCCACCGACGATCTGGGCGCCCGAGTCGAGCATCAGGGCGGTGTGCTTCGCACCCATGCCGCCGGTGATGCCCTGGACGATGATCTTGCTGTCCTTGTTGAGGTAGATGCTCATGTTTCTCTCTCCTGACCTCAGGCGTTGGCCAGCTCGGCGGCCTTGTCGGCGCCGCCGTCCATGGTGTCGACGATGGTGACCAGCGGGTGGTTGGCCTCGCTGAGGATCTGGCGGCCCAGGTCCACGTTGTTGCCGTCCAGACGCACGACGAGCGGCTTGGTCGCCTCGTTGCCGAGGATGTCCAGCGCGCCGACGATGCCCTTGGCGACCTCGTCACAGGCGGTGATGCCACCGAAGACGTTCACGAACACGGACTTGACCTGCTCGTCGTTCAGGATGACGTCGAGGCCGTCGGCCATGACCTGCGCGTTGGCGCCGCCACCGATGTCGAGGAAGTTGGCGGGCTTCACGCCGCCGTGGGCCTCGCCGGCGTAGGCGACGACGTCGAGGGTCGACATGACCAGACCCGCGCCGTTGCCGATGATGCCGACCTGGCCGTCGAGCTTGACGTAGTTGAGACCCTTGTCCTTGGCCTTGGCCTCGAGCGGGTCCTCCTCGTCACGGATGACGAACTGCTCGTGGTCCTCGTGACGCACCTCGGAGGCGTTGTCGTCCAGCGACACCTTGCCGTCCAGGGCCTCCAGCTTGTCGCCCTCGAGGCGAGCCAGCGGGTTGACCTCGACAAGGGTCGCGTCCTCCTCGGTGAACACCGTGTAGAGGCTCTGGATCATCGAGACAGCCTGCTCGAAGACGGGCTCCGGGAAGCCGCACTCGGTTGCGATCTCGCGCGCCTTGGCCTCGTCGACACCCTTGCCGGGGTCGATGCCGATCTTCTTCACGGCGTCGGGGTTGGTCTTGGCGACCTCCTCGATCTCCACACCACCCTCGACGGACGCGATGCAGAGGTACTGCCGGTTCGAACGGTCCAGCAGGAAGGAGAAGTAGTACTCCTCCACCGGCGGGGTCGCCGGGGTGATCAGCACCCGGTTGACCTTCAGGCCCTTGATCTCCATACCGAGGATGTTCGAGGCGTGCTCGAACGCCTCATCCGCGGTCTTGGCCAGCTTCACGCCGCCGGCCTTGCCGCGGCCACCGGCCTTGACCTGCGCCTTGACGACGCAGAAGCCGATCTCCTCGGCGGCCTTCCTGGCTTCCTCAGCCGTCTCGACGACGACACCTTCGGTCACGGCGACGCCGTGCTTGGCGAAGAGCTTCTTCGCCTGGTACTCCATGAGATCCACTGATCCACCTGGTCTGTGTGTTGCGGTACGAGGCGGCGTACCGCAGGGATCAGCGGTCGACGTCCTCGTCTTCAGATGTGTCCGTCCTGCACCCTAGACCCCGCCAAGGCCTGGTTACGAGCCCAGGGGCCACGACGTGACGTACGCCACTAGCGCGGCGCGACGCCGGACACACCGGACATATACCAACAAATCGGCAACCTGGAGTAACAGTCCGTAGCCCCGCGCAGCAGCCCCCGTTTGACCCCGTACCGCACGACCCGTCGTGCGACGTTCGGCTGGTTTCGACACCGTATAGATGCTCAAACGGCCCGTAGACACGCATTTCGGGTGACACGAAGACGTCGCAATCGAGTTTCTGATTTGGCGAAAATACGCAGATCAGCGACGGATTCAGCTATCGCCGTTGGTGAAATCAGCGAAACGGGCGTGCCACATTTCTTGACCGCGCCCTCCGGTCCGTTACAGTCATGGCTCGCCGTCTGACCCCGAACAGCGGAGATATGAACTGATGGGCAACCACCGAGCCGACGTCACAAGTGACAGTCCGCGTTCGGTCACCCCTTCCCCCGGAGCAACCACGAGCAGCAGCAGCTACGTCGGGAAGCGGCGCGCAGCGCCGGCGACCGACAGCCCTGCCTCCAGGCCTGCCCCGCGAGCGACCGGATCGACCTCCTACGTCGGGAAGCGGCGCGCCGCGCCGTCCCCCGCCGTCGGGACCGCGACACCGCCCCCCGCCCCTGAGACTTCTGAAGAACCGGTCGCCAAGGCCCGGCCCAACCGGGTGGTCCTCGAGCAGACCGGCAAGCTGCCGGTCGTCGGATCCCCCCGCGACGAGGAGGTCACCGACGGCCGCATCTCGACGGGTGAGCTGCGTGCTCTCGTCGAGGGCGACGGCGGCCCCTCCTTCCCGGCCTCGTTCCCGACGACGCCTTCCGCCATTCCCGCGCCCCGGCCGATCGTGCCGACGCAGCGCCGGGCGGCCCAGATCGACCCCGTCCTGGCCGACCTGCTCTCCTCGATGGGCATCGACCCGGACAAGGTGACGCCGGAGGTGCTCGAGGACCTCGGTGTCGGGGGCATGACGACCTCCGAGCTCACCAAGTTCCTGACCCAACCGACCAAGTCCGCGCCGATGAAGGCCGCCGCGAGCACGCTCTCGACCAAGACGCCGCCGCGCGGTGTCCCGGCAGCTCCTGCGGCCGCAGCTGCGGCACCGGTCCGTCCCGAGCCGGTGGCGCCTGTCGCTCCCGTTGCTCCTCTCGCCCCCGTGGCCCCGGCAGCTCCGGCAGCTCCGGTCGCCCCGGAGCCGGCCTTCCAGGCACCCGAGCCGACCCACACCCCGAAGCCGCTGCGGATGGCCAACACGTTCGCGCCGCTGACCGGCAAGGTCCGCGCGGTGCGCCAGGCCCGGCAGATCCCGGCTCCCCCGGTCGCGTCGCCGCCGCCCCCGCCGGCCTACGAGCCCGAGGTCAAGGAGCCCCGCGGGTTCCAGGAGGCGTTCGACGCGCCGCCGACCTCGTTCAAGATCGACACCACCTCGTTCCCGGCCCCGCCGGTGTCGCTGCCGCAGCAGATCGACTTCGACTCGATGGCGATCGACCTTCCGGCCGAGACCTACACCGTCGACGCGCCCTACTACGAGGCGCCGCAGGCCGCCGAGCCGTTCTACCAGGACGACTACGCCGGCGGTTACGACCACGACGCCCACCAGGCCGAGGCCTACTTCCGCGCCGAGACCGGCAGCATCGACCTGCCCAGCATCAGCGAGATCGCGACCTACCGGCCCGAGCTGCACGAGCTGCCCGCGGTCGAGACCACCGGCACGATGGTCGGCATCGGCGGGCCGACCCGGCCGCGCACCCGGCGCGCCGCTGCTGCGGCTGCCGGTGGCCGTCCGACCGTCCCGATGACCGCCGGCGCTGCCGCCCTCGCTGCCGCCATCGGTGGCATCGCGCTGACCGGCGGTCCGACGATGGTCGCCGCCGATGACGTACGCCTCGTGGGCGCCACCGCGCTCGGTGGCGACAGCGACATGGTCGTCGTCGGTGACCGCTCCGCGACCGTGACCCGCAACGACGAACGCTCCGACGCCGACACCGCGGCCAGCGACCGGGAGAAGGCGCTCCAGGGCGTCGACGTCCAGGCGGACAAGCAGGACAAGTTCCTCAAGTCCAACCTGTGGGAGCTCCCGATCCCGGCGGGCGTCTACCGCATCACCGGCACGTTCGGCTCCTCGGGCGCCAACTGGTCCAGCACCCACACCGGTCTGGACTTCGCGGCGCCCTACGGCACCCCGATCCACGCCATCGCCCGCGGCACGGTCACCGAGACCGCCTGGGGCGGGGCGTACGGAAACCGGACGATCATCACCCTCGATGACGGCACCGAGATCTGGTACTGCCACCAGAGTGACTACGGCGTCTCCGTCGGCCAGACGGTCTCCCCCGGCGAGGTCATCGGCTACGTCGGCTCGACCGGTAACTCCACCGGCAACCACCTCCACATCGAGGTCCGCCCTGGTGGTGGTGACGCGGTCGACCCGGATGCCCCGCTCAACGAGCACGGCGTCGACCCG
>NZ_JBHVKN010000284.1:0-4722 GCF_042798075.1 Nocardioides sp. NPDC057772 | reverse complement strand
GGACAAATGCGCCGAGTCGGCGCCTCTGCGTGAAGCAGACGCGCCGACTCGGCGGGTGTTTCAGAAGATGATCTCGCCGGACTTGCGGCGGGAGCGGAGGAGGGCGATGGCCTCCTCCAGGATGTCCTCGGCCTCGGCGTCGGAGCGGCGCTCCTTCACGTAGGCGAGGTGCGTCTTGTAAGGCTCGATCTTCGGCGCCGGGGGCGCGTTCTCCTCGTCGAGACCCGCGGGTAGCCCACACTTGGGGCAGTCCCAGGAGTCCGGCGGCGTCGCCTCGACGGCGAAGGTGATGACCGATCGATGTGCGTTGGCGCAGAAGTAGGTGACGGCCTTTCGTGGCGCGGCTTCGCCGCGCTCCGCCTCACCCATCGGCCCAGCGCCGACTCGGGAGCCCCGAATCGCGTTCCCTCCACCTGCCATGGTGCTGCGGTGTCCTCTCTCAACTTAAAGTTCGCAGCCCCGAGAGGCCACTTTGGGGGAATCGGACGGCAAAATCTCCGTCCAGCGTCGAACGAGTTTAGACGCTATCGCGCGTGCGTTGAAGGGAAATGTTTCAGTAGGCCATCAGCAGGCCGAGCGCGATCACACAGGCGAACCAGATGACGCCGATGCCGATGGTGAGCCGGTCGAGGTTGCGCTCGACGACCGAGGATCCACCCAGCGAGCTCGAGACGCCACCACCGAACATGTCGGAAAGCCCGCCACCGCGGCCCTTGTGGAGCAGCACGAGCAGGATCATCAGCGCGCTCGCGATGACCAGGATGATGGTGAAGAGAAGTTCCACGTCTGAAATCCTATCTAGAGGCCCTGAAACCTACAGCACCGGCAGGTCGTAGTAGCGCGAGATCGCCGCAAAGTCATCCACCGAGAGGCTCGCGCCGCCGACGAGCGCGCCGTCGACGTCGCCCTCCTGCATCAGTGCGGCCACGTTGTTGGGCTTCACAGAGCCGCCGTAGAGGATGCGTACGCCGTCGGCCACCTCGGCCCCGTAGAGCTTCTCGAGTCGCTCCCTGATGCCCGCGCAGACCTCCTGGGCATCCTGCGCGGTGGCGGTCTCCCCCGTGCCGATCGCCCAGACCGGCTCGTAGGCGATCACGACTTCGGCGACCTCGGCGTCGGTGAGGCCGGCCAGCGAGGCCTCGGTCTGACCGGTGCAGTGCTCGAGGTGGGCGCCGGCCTGACGGATCTCCAGACCCTCGCCGACGCAGACGATCGGGGTGATCTTGTGCTTGAGCGCGATCTTGGCCTTCTGGGCGACGATGGCGTCGGTCTCGCCGTAGTGCTCACGACGCTCGGAGTGGCCCACGATCACGTAGGAGCAGCCGAGCTTGGCCAGCATGGAGGCGGAGACCTCGCCGGTGTAGGCGCCGGACTCGTGGGTCGACACGTTCTGCGCACCGTAGGTGATCCGCATCTTGTCGCCGTCGACCAGCGTCTGCACCGAGCGGATATCGGTGAAGGGCGGGAAGACCGCGACCTCCACGGCGGCGAAGTCGTGCCGCTTGTCGGAGAGCGTCCAGGCGAGCTTCTGGACCAGGACCACCGCTTCCTGGTGGTTGAGGTTCATCTTCCAGTTGCCCGCGATGAGCGGCGTGCGCCCCGCGGCCTGCTTCTTGGTCGCCATCAGCCGAGTCCTCCGACCACGGTGGTCTCGTCGAGCACCGCGACGCCCGGGAGGGTCTTGCCCTCCAGGTATTCGAGCGAGGCGCCGCCGCCGGTCGAGATGTGACCGAACTGGTCGTCGGAGAATCCGAGCTGGCGGATCGCCGCGGCCGAGTCACCACCACCGACGACCGAGAGGCCGTCGACCGTGGTGAGGGCCTGGGCGACCGTGCGGGTGCCCTCGGCGAACGCGGCCTGCTCGAAGACGCCCATCGGCCCGTTCCAGAAGACCGTCTTGGCGCCCTCGAGAGCCGCAGCGTACGTCTGGGCCGACTCCGGGCCGATGTCGAGCCCGAGCGTGTCGGCCGGGATCGCGTTGGCCGCGACCACGCGGGCCGAGGCCTCGTCGCCGAAGGAGTCGGCGACCACGACGTCGGTCGGGAGCAGGATCTCGACGCCGATCTCCTCGGCGCGCTCGAGATAGCCGAGCACGGTGAGGATCTGGTCCTCCTCGAGCAGCGACTGACCGACCTCGTAACCCTGGGCCTTGAGGAAGGTGAAGACCATGCCGCCACCGATGAGCAGCTTGTCGGCCTTGCCGAGCAGGTTGTCGATCACGCCGAGCTTGTCGGAGACCTTCGAGCCACCGAGGACGACCACGTAGGGACGCTCCGGGGTCTCGGTGAGCCGCTTGAGCACCTCGATCTCAGTGGCGACCAGGTCGCCCTGGGCGCTCGGGAGCAGCTTGGCGACGTCGTAGACCGAGGCCTGCTTGCGGTGGACCACGCCGAAGCCGTCGGAGACGAAGGCGTCGGCCAGGGCGGCGAGCTCGGCGGCGAAGGTCGCCCGCTCGATGTCGTCCTTGCTGGTCTCACCGGCGTTGAAGCGTACGTTCTCCAGCAGGGCGACCTGACCGTCGGCGAGGCCGCCGACGACCGAGCTCGCCGAGTCGCCGACGGTGTCGGTCGCGAAGGCGACCTCGGCACCGAGCAGCTCACCGAGGCGGGCGGCCACGGGCGCCAGCGAGTAGGCCGGGTCCGGCTCACCCTTCGGGCGACCGAGGTGGGCGACCACCACGACCTTGGCGCCGGCGTCGGCCAGCTTCTTGATCGTGGGCACCGAGGCACGGATCCGACCGTCGTCGGTGATCGTGGTGCCTTCCAGCGGGACGTTGAGGTCCGAGCGCACGAGAACTCGCTTGCCCGCGACTCCCTGCTCGATGAGCTGCGTGAGATTCAGAGACATAACGGGCTAGACACTAACCTGTGACGAGCGCCGCTGGGTCACAGGCTCGCGCCAACGTACGCGACCAGGTCCCCGAGGCGGTTGGAATAGCCCCACTCGTTGTCGTACCACGCCGCGACCTTGACCTGGTTGCCGATGACCTTGGTCAGCGGAGCGTCGAAGATCGAGGACGCCGGGTTGGTGACGATGTCGGAGGAGACGATCGGGTCGGTCGAGTAGACGAGGTACTTCCCGTCGGCGGCCTTCTCCATGATTCCGTTGATCTCCTCGACCGAGGTCTCGCGCGACGCCTCGAAGGAGAGGTCGACGATCGAGCCGGTCGGCACCGGCACACGCAGGGCGTAGCCGTCGAGCTTGCCCTTCAGCTCCGGCAGCACCAGGCCGATCGCCTTGGCGGCGCCGGTCGAGGTGGGCACCACGTTGAGGGCGGCGGCGCGGGCGCGGCGCAGGTCCTTGTGGATGTTGTCCTGCAGGTTCTGGTCGGCGGTGTAGGCGTGGACGGTGGTCATCAGGCCCTGGTTGATGCCGATGCCCTCGTGCAGCGCCTTCGCCAGGGGCGCCAGGCAGTTGGTGGTGCAGGACGCGTTGGAGATGACCGTGTGGGCCTCCGGGTCGTAGACGTCCTCGTTGACGCCGAGAACGATGGTGGCGTCCTCGTTCTTCGCCGGCGCGGAGATGATCACCTTCTTCGCGCCGCCGTTGTCGACGTGGGCGCGTGCCTTGGTCGCGTCGGTGAAGAAGCCGGTGGACTCGATCACGACGTCGACGCCGAGATCGGCCCACTTGAGGTTGGCCGGGTCACGCTCTGCGTACGCCTTGATCTCCTTGCCGTCGACGACGATCGCGTCCTCGGTGGCCGACACGTCGGCGCCGAGCGGGCCGAGGATCGAGTCGAACTTCAGCAGCGTCGCAAGGGTCGCGTTGTCGCTGAGGTCGTTGACCCCGACGATCTCGATGTCGAGGTCGGAGGCGCGCACCGCGCGGAAGAAGTTGCGGCCGATCCGGCCGAACCCGTTGATGCCTACTCGAACTGTCACGTGGACTCCTGGTTCGCGTCGAAAAGATTGTGCGCGGGATCACCCGCTGACGCCGACACTACCCAGCCCCTCTGAACAGCGGGAGACTGGGTTGGATCGTTCCAAAAGACGGACGAGTAGCAAACGGCCCGAGCCCCTCGGATACGCGAGAGGCTCGGGCCGTTTCCTGATGTGAAGTTTGTTCCTAGGCGTCCTCGGCGAGCATCTCCGCGGTCAGGGAGGCCTCGGTGTCGGGGATGCCGAGCTCCTCGGCGCGCTTGTCGGCCATCGCCAGCAGTCGGCGGATCCGGCCCGCGATGGCGTCCTTGGTCAGCACCGGGTCATGGAGCTGGCCGAGCTCCTCGAGCGAGGCCTGCTTGTGCTCCAGCCGGAGCTTGCCGGCCTGGCGCAGGTGGTCGGGGATGTCGTCGCCGAGGATCTCCAGCGCGCGCTCGACGCGGGCTCCGGCCGCGACGGCAGCACGGGCCGAGCGGCGAAGGTTGGCGTCGTCGAAGTTGGCCAGGCGGTTGGCGGTGGCACGCACCTCGCGGCGCATCCGGCGCTCCTCCCAGGCCATCAGCGACTCGTGGGCGCCCAGGCGGGTCAGCAGCTGGCCGATCGCGTCGCCGTCGCGGATCACGACACGATCCACGCCGCGTACCTCGCGGGGCTTGGCGGAGATGCCGATCCGACGGGCGACGCCGACCAGGGCGAGGGCCGACTCCGAGCCCGGGCAGGTCACCTCCATCGAGGAGGAGCGGCCCGGCTCGGTGAGCGAGCCGTGGGCCAGGAACGCCCCGCGCCAGGCGGCCACGGCGTCGCAGGCCCCGCCCGAGACGACCGCAGGCGGGAGACCCCG
>NZ_JBHVKN010000283.1:0-4775 GCF_042798075.1 Nocardioides sp. NPDC057772 | reverse complement strand
GCTGTAGAGAGCGTCGACCTCGTGCGAGAACTCGCGCATGACCACGTTGCGCTTGAGCTTGAGGCTGGGGGTGAGCTGGCCACCCTCCTCGGTCCAGGAGTCGGGGATGATCACGAACTTCCGGATCGACTCGGCCTTCGAGACCGCCTTGTTGGCGTCGTCGACGGCGCTCTGGATCACCGCGCGCAGGTCCTCGTCGTCGACGAGGTCCTCGATGTCGGCGGACTTGCCGTTGGCCTCGGCCCAGGTGGGCAGCGCCTCGGGGTCGATGGTGACGATCGCACCGATGAACGGCTGGCCGTCGCCGACGACGATGCACTGGTCGACGAGCACGTGGGCGCGGAGACGGTCCTCGAGGACCGCCGGGGCCACGTTCTTGCCGCCGGCGGTGACCAGGATCTCCTTCTTGCGGCCGGTGATCTTGACGAAGCCCTCGTCGTCGACCTCGCCGAGGTCACCGGAGTGGAACCAGCCGTCCTCGGTCTTGGCCTCGGCGGTGGCGGAGGGGTTCTGCCAGTACTCCTTGAGCACCTGGCCGCCCTTGAAGAGCAGCTCGCCGTCGTCGGCGACGCGGACCGAGGTGCCGGGGATCGGCCGGCCGACCGTGCCGATCTTGAACGCCTCGGGCAGGTTGACGGTGAGGGCTCCGGTGGTCTCGGTGAGGCCGTAGCCCTCCAGGACGGTGACGCCGATGCCGCGGTAGAAGTGGCCGAGGCGGTCGCCGAGCGGTGCCCCGCCGGAGACGGCGTAGGAGCAGTTGCCGCCGAGCGCGGCGAGGAGCTTGCCGTAGACGAGCTTGGAGAACAGCTTGTGCTTGGCGGCGAGCAGGAGCGGGGCCTTGCCGGACTCGGTGGCCCGGGAGTAGTTGATCGCGACCTCGGTCGCCATGTCGAAGATGCGGCCCTTGCCGTCGGCGACCGCCTTCTGCGAGGCGGTGTTGTAGACCTTCTCGAAGACCCGCGGCACGGCCAGCACGAAGGTCGGCCGGAAGGTGCCGAGGTCGGCGACGAGGTTCTTGATGTCGGGCGTGTGGCCCAGGCGGGTGCGCGACTTGATGCAGCCGATCTGGATGATCCTCGCGAAGACGTGCGCCAGCGGCAGGAACAGCAGCGTGCTGCGGCCCTCGATGTCGAACAGGGCGTCGAGCGTGTCGACCACGACACCGAGCTCGAACATGAAGTTGCCGTGGGTGAGCACGCAGCCCTTCGGGCGTCCGGTGGTGCCGGAGGTGTAGATCAGGGTCGCGGTGTCGTCGGGGGTGACGGCGCTGCGGCGGGCCTCGAGCTGCTCGTCGGTGACGTCGGTGCCGAGCTTGACCAGCAGGTCGACGGCGTTGTCGTTGATCGACCAGACGTTGTTCAGCGCGGTGCAGTTGGCGCGGACCTCGCTGATCCGGCCCACGTGCCCGGTGTCCTCGGCGATGACCGCGACGGCGGCGGAGTCCTGCAGGATCCACTCGATCTGCTCGGCGGAGGAGGTCTCGTAGATCGGCACGGTCGCCGCACCGGCGAACCAGATCGCGTAGTCGATCAGGGTCCACTCGTAGCGCGTCTTCGAGAGCAGCGCGACCCGGTCTCCAGCGCCGACACCCGCCGCGATCAGGCCCTTGGCGACGGCCGAGACGTCGGCGAGGAACTCCGCAGCGGTGACGTCGACCCAGGAGCCGTCGGGACCTGGGCGGCTGAGGACGGCCACGTCGGGTGCCTCGGCGGCGTTGCGCACGACATCGTCGCTCAGGTTGCCGGTGGGGGGAACAACGTACGTCGCGGGCGTGGAGAACTCGCGCACAAGGGCCTCCGCATACTGATGGTAGGTGGGTACGAACCGGAGGTTACCCCCGTCACAGCCCGACCATTTCACCGGGATGCTATCCGGTACGCTCCATGGCACCTAGCAAGTCAGGGAGTGAGGACACCACCGATGGCCGATCAGACCACCTCGACGATCGTGATCGAGGCTGCGCCCTCGGCAGTGATGGCGGTGATCGCCGACTTCAAGTCCTATCCCGCCTGGGCCAAGGGCATGCAAGAGGTCAGCGTCGTCGAGACCGGCGTCGACGGGAGGGCCGAGCAGGTCCGGTTCGTGCTGGACGTCGCGCCGATCAAGGACGAATACACCTTGGCGTACGACTGGGACGGCGACCGCCAGGTCACCTGGTCGCTGGTGAAGGGCAACCTGCTCCGTTCGATGGACGGCGCCTACATCCTGCGCGACCTCGGCGGCCGCACCGAGGTCACCTACCGGCTCGCCCTCGACCTGAGCATCCCCTTGATCGGCATGCTCAAGCGCAAGGGGGAGAAGGTGCTGATCGACACCGCCCTGCGAGGGCTCAAGCAGAGGGTCGAAGCTTGAGGATCCTCCTCTTCACCGGCAAGGGCGGCGTCGGCAAGTCGACCGTCTCGGCCGGGACCGCGGCGATGTCCGCGGCCCGTGGGCTGCGCACGCTGGTCCTCTCCACCGACGCCGCCCACTCCCTGGGCGACGCGTTCGGCGTGGAACACGCGCTAGGCTCCGAGCCCGTCGAGGTCGCCGAGCACCTCTATGTCCAGCACGTCGACGCCCAGCGCCGCTTCGAGGAGTCCTGGGCCGAGGTGCAGGGCTATCTGCTCAGCGTCCTGGACACGATCGGGGTGGACCGGATCGCGGCCGAGGAGCTGACCGTCATCCCCGGTGCCGAGGAGGTCTTCGCGCTGCTGGAACTGCGCCGGATGGCCGTCTCGGGGGAGTGGGACACGATCGTGGTCGACTGTGCCCCGACCGCCGAGACTCTGCGCCTGCTCGCCCTTCCCGAGGCCCTGGGCTGGTATCTGGAGCGCATCCTCCCGGTCCAGCGCAAGATGGTGAAGGCGCTCAAGCCGGTGCTCACCAAGGCCGCCGGGGTGCCGATGCCCGGTGACTCCGTCTTCGACGCCCTGGTCCGGCTCCACGGCGAGCTCGCGGACGTACGTGCCCTGCTGTCGGGCCCCGAGGCGTCCGTACGCATCGTGCTGACCCCCGAGCGGGTCGTGCTCGCCGAGGCGCGGCGGTCGTGGACGACGCTCTCCCTCTACGGCTACCGCGTCGACGGTGTCGTCGCCAACCGGATCTTCCCGGCGGGCGGCTCCGACGACTGGCGGGCCGGCTGGGTGAAGGCCCAGGACGACGTGCTCGGCGACGTCGGTGCCTCCTTCGAGGGGCTGCCGGTGTGGCGCTCGTTCTACCGGCCCGCCGAGCCGGTGGGCGTCGAGGACCTGCGCGAGGTCGCCGAGGCCGCGTACGCCTGGACCGGCAGCGTCGACCCGCTGGCCGTGCCGGACACGCCGGCGCCGTTCCGGACCGAGAGCGACGGCGACGGCGAGACCACCGTGGTCCATCTTGCGCTGCCCGGGCTGGCCCAGTGGGTCGAGCGTGACCAGGTCCAGCTGGGCCGCAACGGAGACGAGCTGGCGATCACCGTGGGGGCTTACCGACGGCTGCTGACCCTGCCCGCCGCACTCGCCCGGATGCGCGTCAGCGGGGCGCGCGTCGAGGGTGGGGAGCTGCGAGTAACGTTTTCTCGCCAGACGACGAACACCGAGAGTGAGTGATCGTGAGCGAGCAGCGCCACGAGTGGGCGGACGAGCCGTTGGGGTCGACCGCCGAGGAGCTCGGCCGGCTGATGGAGGCCATCGGTGAGTGGGCCAAGGACTCCCGGATCGGCCACCTCGCCGAAGGGCTCGGAGACCATCTCGGAACGGGGGCACCGGAGTGCACCTACTGCCCGCTGTGCCGTACCGTTCATGTCCTCCGGGAGTCGAGCCCGGAGGTCAAGATGCATCTGGCCAGCGCTGCCGCATCGTTGATGCAGGCCGCGGCCACGGTGCTCAACGCGGCGGCCACGAGTCCGGGTGCTGGCCCTAGTGAAGGCGAGGATGCTCACAGTGATGGCGTGCGGGCTGAGGAAGATGCGACCCGGGAATGGGCGCACCGCTCGGATAAGGTCGATCGGATCGATCTCGACGGCTGGAGCTGAGGCATGACGACGACGAAGAAGCTCGCCTGCGGCGTCGACGTCGGTGGCACCAAGATCCTCGGTGGCGTCGTCGACCACGACGGCAACATCATCGAGGACCACCGGGTCGAGTCCCCGGCGAAGAGCCCGGAGGCCATCGAGGCCGCCATCGTCGAGGTGGTCCAGGAGCTCAAGACCCGCCACCCGATCGAGTGCGTCGGCATCGGCGCGGCCGGCTACATCGACAAGGGCCGCTCAACGGTCATGTTCGCCCCCAACATCGCCTGGCGCGACGTACCGCTCAAGGAGCGCCTGGAGAAGGTGCTGGAGCTGCCGGTCGTCATCGAGAACGACGCCAACGCGGCCGCGTGGGGCGAGTTCGAGTACGGCGCGGGTGCCGAGGTCGACAACATGATGCTCGTGACCGTCGGCACGGGTGTCGGCGGCGGTCTGGTGCTCGAAGGTGAGCTCTACCGCGGAGCCTTCGGCGTCGGCGCCGAGATCGGCCACATGCGTGTGGTGCCCAACGGCCACCTGTGCGGCTGCGGCAACCGCGGTTGCTGGGAGCAGTACGCCTCGGGGTCGGCCCTGGTCCGCAACGTACGTTCCGCCGCGCGCGGCGGTTCGCTGCTGGCCCGCGAGGTCCTGGACCGCGCCGAGGGCGATCTCGACAAGATCAAGGGCCCGCTGATCACCGAGGCCGCCCGTGACGGTGACGCGTTCGCCATCGAGGCGCTGACCGACCTCGGCATCTGGCTGGGCGAGGGGATCGCCTCGATCGCCGCGGTGCTCGACCCGGCCGTGG
>NZ_JBHVKN010000282.1:0-4895 GCF_042798075.1 Nocardioides sp. NPDC057772 | reverse complement strand
GCCGGGCTCTCCGGGCTGTTCGTGTGGCACCGGGACTTCCTCACCCACGCCGTCACCGGGCCGACTCGACTGGGGTCAGCCTGCCTGGCTGACCAGGCGGACAGGGGCGTTGCCGGCGCCGTAGCCGTCGTAGCGCTCGCGGCGCTCGACGAGCTCGAAGAAGACCTCGCCGACGGTCTCGGTGTAGCAGTGCAGGTACTCCCCGTCGGCGTCGCGGTCGTAGAGCAGGTCGAGGTCGCGCAGGGTGGTGACGAGGTCGTCGGCCAGGCCGAAGCGGGCGACGAGGTCGTCGTAGTAGTTGCCCGGCACCTTCAGCGGTCGCAGTCCGCGCTCGCGGGCGGCCGCGACGACGCCGATGATGTCGTGGCAGGCGAGTGCGACGTGCTGGGCCTGGCCCTGCTGCCCGTTCGGGAGCAGGTTGAGCGGAAGACGTACGCCGCCGGCCGGCGAGCTCATCACCTGGCTGCGGACGAGGCCGGCGGGGCCGGCGACCTCCTGGGTTGGCTGAGGCGTCAGCGACAGCACGCTGGTGTAGAAGAGGACCGCCTCGTCGAAGCTGTGCCAGGGCTGGACCAGGTTGACGTGGTCGATCCGCGCCGCATGTCCGTCAGGGCGAGACACTCCGCCGTCGAACTCGCCGATCCAGTCCTCCGCGTGCGAGAGGAACACCTCGGTACCGTCGGGGGAGGTGAAGGCGCGCAGCGCCTGCTCACCCGCGTACGTCCGGCGGTGGACCGGCGGTGCCATCAGCCGTGCGGCGCGCTCGGCGGCCGGGTCGGAGTCGGCGACGTCGAAGCCGACGGCCGCGATCCGCGGCTCAGGGGAGGAGCTGGCTACGTCGTTGCACACGATGCGAGCCGAGCCCCAGGTCCACAGACGCACCTGCTTGCTGCGGTGGCGGCCGCCGAAGTCGAAGCCGAGCTGCTCGAGCAGCACCTCCACCCCCGACGTGTCCGTCGCTTTGATCTCCACGAAGTCGAACGCCTCCGGGGCGGTCACCTCGGGCAGGCGGGGGAGCGGACCGGCCTCCTCGCCGAGCAGCTCGGCGGTGCGGTCGGCGAGCCAACGCAGCGAGCGCTGGGCCTGGCGGGCGGTGCGGACCGGATCGGTCTGCCGGAAGGTGTCGTTGAAGACCTCCAGCGAGAGCGGGCCGTCGTAGCCGGCGCGGAGCACGTGGTCGAGGAAGGCGGGCAGGTCGAAGCTGCCCTCGCCGGGGAAGAGCCGGTGGTGGCGGCTCCAGGAGAGCACGTCCATGGTGAGCGCGGGCGCGTCGGCGAGCTGGAGGAAGAAGATCTTCTCGGCCGGGATGTCCTCGATCTGCTTGGGGTCGTGGCCGCGCGAGAGGATGTGGAAGCTGTCCAGGCAGATCCCGACGGATGCGTGGTCGGCCAGCTCGACGATGCGCCACGAGCGCCGGTAGTCGTCGACGAAGCGCCCCCACGCCAGCGCTTCGTACGCCAGCCGGATCCCGTACGTCGCCGCGAGATCGCCCAGCCGCCGCAGCTGTCCCGCGGAGACCTCGTCGTCGTCGACGGTCGCAGTGGCGACGTTGCTGCAGACCAGCATCAGGTCGATCCCGAGCCGCCGCATCAGCCGGAACTTCGCCTCGGCCCGGTGCAGCACCTCGCCGAAGGCCGACTCGTCGACACCCTCGGCGTCGCGGAACGGCTGGTAGAGGTCGAGGGTGAGCCCGAGCCGGTCGGCCAGCGCCCGGATCTCCTCGGGGGACTGGGGTGCGGCGATGAGGTCGGGTTCGAAGATCTCGATCGCGTCGAAGCCGGCCTCGGCCGCGGCGTACATCTTCTGGACCAGCCCGCCGCTGAGGCAGACGGTGGCGATCGAGGTGCGCATGGTTCTCCGTTCGTGGCTAATGTACGAAACGGTACATACATTGCCACGCCTTGGGAAGCGGGTCGTGCTCTAGGCTCGGGGCATGGTTCAGTCGCGTGATGCCGAACGCACCCGGTCCGAGCTGATCGAGGTCGCGACCGAGGTGTTCTCCGAGCAGGGCTATTCGGGTGCCCGGGTCGACGAGATCGCCGAGCGCACCCGCACCACGAAGCGGATGATCTACTACTACTTCGGCGGCAAGGAGGGGCTGTTCCTGGCCGTGCTCGAGGCCGCTTACCGCCGGATCCGCGAGCTCGAGCAGGGTCTGCACGCCGGTGACCTCGAGCCGGTCGACGCGATCCGTCGGATCGCCGAGCTCACCTTCGACCACCACGTCAACCACCCCGACTTCATCCGCCTGGTCTCCGTCGAGAACATCCACCGCGGCCGGCATCTGGAGAAGGTCGACTCGCTGCGCGAGCTCGGTGCTCCGGCCGCCACCGTCCTCGACGAGGTGCTCGCCCGCGGTCGCGCCTCCGGCGAGCTGCGGGCCGACGTCGACCCGATCGACGTGCACATGATGATCAGCGCCTACTGCGTCTTCCAGGTCGCCAACAGCGCCACCTTCGGCTTCCTGTTCGGTCGGGACATGCTCGCTCCCGACGTACGCGAGCGCCACCGTCGCATCCTCGGCGACATCGTCGTCGGGTGGCTCACCGCTCACTGACCTCCGGCTGCAAAGAGCCCGTTCCCGCGCTGCGGGGACGGGCTCTTCGCTGTGCGGGGGTTGACGAGCCGGGGCGAGATGTGATGCCCTTCACTCTCGTAACGTACTAGTTCGTACATTAAGGATCACCCAGATGAAGTCTTCGTTTCTCGTCGGCCTGATCGGTGCGGGTGTCGGACCCTCGCTGAGTCCGGCGCTGCACATGCGCGAGGGCCTCGAGCACGGGTTGTCGTACGTCTACAAGACGCTCGACATCACCGGTCTGGGTGTCCCGGCCGAAGGCGTGGGCGAGCTGATGAAGGACGCCCGGCGCCTCGGCTTCGACGCGCTCAACATCACCCACCCGTGCAAGGAGCTCGTGATCGAGCATCTCGACCGGCTCGACGAGACCGCGGCCCGGCTCGGTGCGGTCAACACCGTTGTCTTCACCGAGGAAGGAGCCGTCGGCTACAACACCGACACGACCGGGTTCGGCCACGCGCTGCGCACCGGGATGCCGGATGCGCCGCTCGGCACCGTCGTCCAGCTCGGTGCGGGTGGGGCGGGCTCGGCCGTCGCGCACGCGCTGGTGAGCCAGGGCGTCGACCGGCTGGTCATCGCCGACATGGACCTCGACCGTGCCCAGGCGCGGGTCGAGGAGATCCGACGTCACCACCCGGACAGCGCCGTCGAGGCGAGCCACGTCGACAAGCTGGCCGCGCTCGTGCCCGAGGCCGACGGACTGGTCAACTGCACCCCGGTGGGCATGGCCGACCACCCCGGCACGCCCCTCGACATCAGCCTCCTCCGCCCCGACCTGTGGGTGGCGGACATCGTCTACCGGCCTCTGGACACCGCGCTGCTGCAGGCCGCGCGTGAGGTCGGCTGCCGGACGCTCCACGGAGGCCACATGGCGGTCTACCAGGCCGTCGACGCCTTCCGGCTGATCACCGGCATCGACCCCGATGCCGAGCGGATGCTCGCCCACCTGCGCGAGCTGGCCGCGGCCGGCTGACCCTGAAATCTCATCCACCCCCCCCCACAACCCGCGGCCAGGACCGCGGGACAGACCCGAGGAGGACCCGATGGCGGGACCTGACACCGACAGCACCGAGAACCAGGAAGGCAAGACCCCGGTCCGGGCCGCGCTGGCCAGCTTCATGGGCAGTGCCGTCGAGTACTACGACTTCTTCGTCTTCGGCTCCGCCGCGGCGCTCATCTTTCCGCACGTCTTCTTCCCCAGCACCGGGGACGCCGCGCTGGTGATGTCGTTCGCGACGTTCGCCTTCGCGTACGTCGCCCGCCCCGTCGGCGCGATCTTCGTCGGCCACTTCGGCGACCGGATCGGCCGCCGGAAGGTGCTGCTGTTCACTCTCCTGCTGATGGGTGGCGGCACGTTCCTGATCGGCTGCCTGCCGTCGTACGACCAGGCCGGCTGGATCGCGCCCGCGCTGCTGGTCTTCTGTCGCCTGCTCCAGGGGCTCTCGGCCGCTGGCGAGCAGGCCGGCGCCAGCTCGCTCACGCTCGAGCACGCCCCGGACGACAAGCGCTCCTTCTACACCTCGTGGACGCTGACCGGCACCCAGGGCGGCCAGATCCTGGCCGCGTTGGTCTTCATCCCGGTCGTCGCGCTGCCGGACGAGATCAAGTACGGCATCGGCTGGCGCATCCCGTTCTGGCTCTCCGCGATCGTGGTCGTGGTGGCGTTCTTCATCCGCAGCCGCCTCAACGAGACGCCGGAGTTCGAGGAGGCCAAGGCCAACAACGAGGTCGCCAAGCTGCCGCTCGCGGTGCTGCTGCGCGACCACTGGGCCGACGTGCTGCGGGTCATCTGCTGCGCCTTCATCGCCGCCGTCTCGACCGTCTTCGGCAACCTGGCCATCGCCCACGGCGTCGCGGTCGGCATGGTCGACTCGATCACGCTGTGGCTGGTCGTCGCGGCCAACCTGGTCGCGCTGTTCACCCAGCCCATGTTCGGCCGGCTCGCCGACCGGGTCGGGCGCAAGCCCGTCTTCATCTACGGCGCCGTGGCCAGCGCGGTGATGATGCCGTTCTACCTGCTCTCGATGAGCCAGGGCAGCGAGCTGCTCGTCTTCGCGCTCGCGATCGTCACCTTCTCGTTCGGCTACGCGGCCGCCAACGCCACCTGGCCCTCGTTCTACGGCGAGATGTTCTCGACCCCGGTGCGCTTCTCCGGCGTCGCGATCGGCACCCAGATCGGCTTCATGCTGGCCGGGTTCACCCCGTCGATCGTCACCGCTCTGGGTGGCGTGAAGGAGGGCGGCTGGGTCGTCACCGCCGGTTACACCGCGGTCGTCTGCCTCGTCGCGTCGGTCGCCGCACTGACGGCCCGCGAGAC
>NZ_JBHVKN010000281.1:0-4968 GCF_042798075.1 Nocardioides sp. NPDC057772 | reverse complement strand
ACTGCCGTTTCGTCGCCCACAACTGCGGACTCGGCGGGAGGTCAGCCGAGGTTGAGCTGGCGGTCGGTGCGCGCGAAGGTCTCGGCGGCGAGCTCGGGGTCGGCGCTGAGCTCGGCGCCGGTGGCCGGGATCATCGTCTTGAGCTGGGGCTGCCAGGCGTCCCAACGGTCGGGGAAGCAGCGGCGCAGGACGTTGACCATGATCGCCGGAGCGGTCGAGGCGCCGGGGGAGGCGCCCAGCAGACCGGCGATGGTGCCGTCCTCGGCGGTGATGACCTCGGTGCCGAACTGCAGCACGCCGTCGGGGCGGATGACCTGCACCCGCTGGCCGGCGATGATCCGCTCCCAGTCCTTGCGGTCGGCGGCGGGGAAGAAGTCGAGGAGATCGTCGAACTTCTTGCGCGGCGAGCGCAGCAGCTCCTTGACCAGGTAGACGGTGAGGTCCATGTTGGTCAGCCCGGCCCGCAACATCGGCACCAGGTTGTGGGGTCGCACCGAGAGGAACAGGTCGGTCAGCGAGCCGGTCTTGAGGAAGCGCGGGCTCCAGCCGGCGTACGGACCGAACATCAGGTGGGTCTTGCCCTCGACGTAGCGGGTGTCGAGGTGGGGCACCGACATCGGCGGCGCGCCGACGGCGGCCTTGCCGTAGGCCTTGGCGCGGTGCTGGGCGACGAGCTCGGGCTTGGACGTACGCAGGAACTCACCCGAGACCGGGAAGCCGCCGAAGCCGCGGATCTCCGGGATGGCGGCCTTCTGCAGCAGGGGCAGCGCATAGCCGCCGGCGCCGACGAAGACGAACCGCGCGCGCAGGTGGTACTTCCCGGACCCGTTGCGGCCGTAGACGTGCCAGAAGCCGTCCATGGTCTGGTGGAGGTCGGTGACCTCGGAGCCGGTCTCGAGGTCGGCACCCTTGTCGACGAGGGTGCGGGTCAGCATCGAGGTCAGCGAGCCGAAGTCGACGTCGGTGCCGGCGTTGGTCCAGGTGGCCGCGACGGGCTCCTCGGCGAGCGACTTCGCGGAGCGGCCCTCGAGCAGCAGCGGAGCCCAGCCCCGGATGACCTCGGGGTCGGTGGAGAACTCCATCCCGGCGAAGAGCGGGTGCTGCGACAGCGCCTCGTGGCGCTTGCGGAGGTATTCGACGTTGTCCGCACCCCACACGAAGGACATGTGCGGGACGGTGTGGATGAACTTGTCGGGGTCCGGGATGCGGCCGTTCTCGACCAGGAAGGACCACAGCTGGCGGGAGACCTGGAACTGCTCGTTGACGTTGACGGCCTTGGAGATGTCGACCGAACCGTCGGGCTGCTGCGGGCTGTAGTTGAGCTCGCACAGCGCGGAGTGGCCGGTGCCGGCGTTGTTCCACGGGCCGGAGGACTCCACGGCGAGCGAGTCGAGCCGTTCGATCATCTTGATGGACCAGCTGGGCTCCAGCTCCTGGAGGAGCACGCCCAGGGTGGCGCTCATGATGCCGCCGCCGATCAGCACTACGTCAAGAGGTTCGTCCACAGGTCTTTTGTCTCGCTTTTGAGGCCGCAATGGTTAATCGGGGTCCTTAGATCGGTCTAACTTGTGGGCAACTTCACTGCCCTGACCCTCGATGAGTCCAGCATGTTTCCGCTCTTCATTGTGGCTCACCGCACATGTCGGTGGTAGTTCAGGGTGGAGTTACGCTCGGGCGGTGCCACGCCTCTCTGACTCCCATCGCGCCTGGATCGACGAAGCCGTACGCCGCGTCGAGGCCGACGCGCAGCGCTCGGCCGACACCCATCTGCATGTCGTGCCCCTGCCGGGATGTCCCGGTATCGACCTCTATCTCAAGGACGAATCGGTACACCCCACGGGCTCGCTGAAGCACCGGCTCGCCCGCTCCCTGTTCCTCTACGCGATCTGCAACGGCTGGCTGCACGAGGGCGCGACGGTCGTGGAGGCGTCCTCGGGGTCGACCGCGGTCTCCGAGGCGTACTTCTCGCGGCTTCTCGGTCTCCCGTTCGTCGCCGTGATGCCGCGCTCGACGTCGAAGGAGAAGGTGGCGCTGATCGAGTGGTACGGCGGCACCTGCCACTTCGTCGACCGCGCCCCCGACATGTACGCGGAGGCCGAGCGCCTCGCCCGCGAGTGCGGCGGCCACTACATGGACCAGTTCACCTACGCCGAGCGGGCCACCGACTGGCGCGGCAACAACAACATCGCCGAGTCGATCTTCGACCAGATGTCGCAGGAGCGGCACCCGGTCCCGACCTGGATCGTCGTCTCGGCCGGCACCGGCGGCACCTCGGCGACGATCGGCCGCTACCTCCACTACCGCCGCCACTCGACGAAGCTGATGGTCGCCGACCCGGAGAACTCCGCCTTCTACGGCGGCTGGGAGATGGACACCTCCGACTACGCCACCGGGATGCCGTCGCGGATCGAGGGGATCGGGCGGCCGCGGGTCGAGCCGTCCTTCGTCGGCGGCGTCGTCGACGACATGGTCCAGGTCCCCGACGCCGCCTCGATCGCGACGATGCGGTGGCTATCGGCCCGGATGGGCCGCGCGGTCGGCCCCTCGACGGGCACCAACGTGTGGGCATCGCTGGGTGTCGTACGCGAGATGGTGGAGGCCGGCGCGCAGGGCAGCGTCGTCTCCCTGCTGTGTGACTCCGGGGAGCGCTACCGCTCGTCCTACTACGACGACGGCTGGGTGAGCGAGAAGGGCATCGACCTGGCGCCGTACGCAGCGGCCCTCGCCGACTACGAGCGCACCGGCGTCCTCGTCGACCCCTCCTGACGGGCCCATCGCCTCAGTGCCAGGGTGATCAGCGCCCAGATCCCGGCGATGAGCAGGATCTCGTTGAGGATGTAGACCGGCCACGGGCCGAGCACGTCGAGCAGCGATCCCGACGCGGGCTTGTAGCGGAGGTAGCCGTAGTTGGCGTCGAGGGCCAGGTTGAGGACGTACGCCACCGCGGCCCACACCGCGGTGGTCGCGACCGCCGAGCCGTAGTCGCGCCATCGCGGGAGCAGCTTGAGCCCGAAGACCAGGTAGACCGCGGCGAGCACGACCATGAGGTGCATGGCCCAGAAGGTGATGTAGCTGACCTCCGGGAAGTCCCGTACGTCCGGGGTGAGCACGCCCTGGATGGTCAGCGTCAGTCCCCAGAAGCAGGTCAGCGCCGTCGGATAGGGCCGGTGCGTCCACAGCGCCACCGCAGCCGCCATCCACGCCAGGTCGCACAGATGGATCGGCAGGTCGATGAAGAGGTCGAAGTCGGTGACCCACTCGTGGGCCTGCAGCGGGATCGTCGTGAGCGGGATCGCGAGGGCGAATCCTCGCGAGAATCTCGACGGATTCTGATCGCCGCGCTCTCGCCGGCCCAGCCAGACCATGGCCACGATCCCCGCTGTGAGCAGGGACAACGGCACCAGGTGGGTCAGACCGTAAGCCTGCATATCGAAAGTCTGACGGGATTCTCGAAAAAATTCTTCTCAACCCGCGTCATGGGTCCGAGGCTGGCCCGTTTCATCGGCGAGAAGGTCGTCCACCGGTGGGGGGTGGACGACCTCTCATCACCAAGGTTGGTGGCTGATCCGGGGGGATTCACCAGCCTGTTGGAGGTCCCTCTGAATGCACGCTGCGGGGGTGGTGTGCAATCAGAGGGACGCCTCGCTTTTGCTGTAGGAATACCCGGTTAACCGGGTATTCCTACAGCAGTCCCGGTCACCACGGTCGCGTAGAGCTCCTCGTCGTGATGGACCTCCGCGACCAGCCCCTGCTCCCGCATCAGGCTGGCGGTGACGGGCGCCTGCTCCTGGCTGGCCTCGACGACGAGTACGCCGCCGGGGGTCAGATGCTTCGGCGCCTGATCGATCACCCGCCGCTGGACGTCGAGCCCGTCCGCGCCACCGTCGAGGGCCACATGGTGCTCGTGGTCGCGCGCCTCGGGCGGCATGTTCCGGATCTGGGCGGTCGGGACGTAGGGAGCGTTGGCCAGGATCAGGTCGAACTCGAGGCCGTCGGGGAGCGGGTCGTAGAGGTCGCCGAGGAGCACGCGGTCCGGGGGCAGGTTCTGCTGGGCGCAGGCGACCGCGGCTGGGTCGATGTCGGTCGCCCAGACCTCCGCACCCTGGATCCGCGCGAAGACGGCCGCACCCAGGGCGCCGGTCCCGCAGCCGAGGTCGAGGACCCGCCGGGTCGTGCTGTCCTCGGTCGCATGGACGGCGAGGTCGACCATCAGCGCCGAGCGCTGCCGGGGCACGAACACCCCGGGCGCGACCCGGATGCGGAGCCCGCAGAACTCGGCCCAGCCCAGGATGAGCTCCAGCGGCTCACCGGCCACGCGGCGTACGACCATCGCCTCTCGTTCCTGCGGAGAGACCGGTTCCGCTTCGAGGAGGGCCGCCTCGTCCTCGGCGAAGACGCAGCCGGCGGCGCGGAGGCGGGCGACGAGACCCGGGTCGGGCGTTGTGGAGGTCATTGGGACAAGATTGGCACGTGGACGCCGTCACCCTGATCGCATTTATCGTGGCCGGCTACGCCGCGTTCGTGACGATCGCGGCCGTGATCGGCGTGGTGCTGAAGGCACCGCGGCCGAAGTGGCTCGACCAGGTGTCGTGGATGCTGGAGATCCTGGCGGTCGTGCTGGCGGTCGGCGCGCTGGCGGCCTGGTCAGGTGGGCGTAAGCCGGAGTCGATGTCGACCTTCCTGGGCTACGTCGGGGCGCTGGTGTGCCTGATGCCGCTGGCCCTGCAGACGATGCGCGGGGACCGCTCGACCTGGTCCTCGGGCGTGATCGCGGCGGCTGCCCTGGCGACGGGGGTCGTGGCCGTACGCGTCATGATGGTCCGGTGACCGAGACCTTGCCCGCCAAGACCCGATCCGGTCCGCACCTGGTGCTGCTGACCGTCTACGCGATCTTCGTGCTCGCGGCGGGCGCCCGGTCGCTGGTGCAGGTCCTCACCCGCTTCGACGAGGCCCCGATCGCCTACTCGC
>NZ_JBHVKN010000280.1:0-5021 GCF_042798075.1 Nocardioides sp. NPDC057772 | reverse complement strand
GTCGTGATGACCGCCGACTCGCTCGCCAATGACAGTGACCAGCCGGCGATGGTCGAGGGCTACGGGCCTGTCCCCGCAGCCTGGGCGCGAGAGGCCTTGTCTGACGCCGAGATCTTCGTCCGGCGCCTCTTCACCGACCCCGCCGGCCAGTTGGTCGCGATGGAGTCCCGATCACGCAAAGC
The DNA here is from genome assembly GCF_042798075.1 of Nocardioides sp. NPDC057772. NCBI lineage: Bacteria > Bacillati > Actinomycetota > Actinomycetes > Propionibacteriales > Nocardioidaceae > Nocardioides > Nocardioides sp. NPDC057772. Next base: position 4,839 of record NZ_JBHVKN010000280.1, on the reverse strand, counting down.
ACCCGACGGTCTCGCGGAGTTCATCGCGACTCGTGACGGCGGGATCTGCCGCACCGTCGGCTGTGATGCCCCGATCCGCAACATCGACCACGCCCGACGTCACGCCGACGGCGGAACCACAAGCGCCGAGAACCTCCAAGGGTTGTGCGAACGCTGCAACCAAGCCAAGGAAGCGATCGGGTGGCAGGCCAGACCAGGACCCGACGGTTCCATCACCACGATCACGCCAACCGGGCACGTCTACACGAGCCCACCACCCGAGACCTGGCGACCGGACCCACCACCCCTGTCGCGGGCAGAGTTCACGCTGCGCGACCTACTCCTCGATCACACCCTCGCGGCCTGACACTCCAGGCTCCCCAGAACTTTCTTCGGATCAGTGCTTGACCTTGACGCTACGTCAGGCCTGCACGCTTCTTCCACAGCCCCAAACTGAGGGCCTGAAACCACCGAAGAAGGAGCACACCATGAACAACATCCTCACCCGCCTCATCGGCGACAAGAAGGACTGGAAGCGCATGGAGGCCCGTGCCGCCGAGCTGCCGGCCGACTACCGCACCGTCTATGGCGAGATGAAGAGCTACATGTGGCGCTTCACCGCCGGCGACGGCATGGACATCGTCGAAATCCTCCGCGACATCCTCGACCTCTTCGAGACCGAAGCCGCCAACGGCCGCAAGGTCATCGACGTCACCGGCCCCGACCTGGCCGCCTTCTGCGACGCCCGGTTGCCCGAGCAGCACGACACCTACCGCAACAAGCTCCGGAACAACCTCAACGAGGTCGCCCGGAAACTGTCGTGACATCCGAAAACGTAAGAGCCCCGCTGGCGTCTCGGGTCACCAGCGGGGCAAGAACAATGTTGCCTCATCATCCAACGGCTTGTCACCCCTTTCCGGCAAAATTTGCAGAATTTTGCATTGCAGGTTCCTGGTGGACCCGAGAGAGGCTCGGCGAGCGTGGTCAGACGAGCGACTCGAGGTCCTTGGCCACGATGTTGTCCATGGCGCGCTCGGCGACCGCGGCGATGGTCATCGAAGGGTTGCAGGCGCCGGTGGTTCCCGGGATGAGCGCGCCGTCGAGGACGTAGAGGCCGTCCTGGCCCTGGACCCGGCCGTCGAGGTCGCACACGGTGCCCATGTTGGCGCCGCCGAGGGGGTGCCAGGTGCTGTTGACGATGGCGTTGGTGTCGATGAGGGCGCCGAGCCCGCCGCTGATCCGAGAGACCCGCTCGTGGATGGCGCGGTAGCTGCCCGCATCGCCGCCGAACGGGAAGCGCAGGGTCACCGAGTCGGTCAGCGAGCTGTAGCGGAAGCTGCCGCGGTCGGCGCTGACCCCGAAGCCGACGAGCATCGTGGCGCCCAGGTCGAGTCCGAGGGGGAGGGGTGGCACTGATGCCTGGATGACGGTGTTGGCCGTCTTCGGGTCGGCCCAGTCCTGGCTCTGGTAGACGACGGGCCCGCCCTGCGTACCGGTCAGGTTCTCGTCGAAGGGGCGCCACATGTAGATCCGGTCGCCGTTGGTGCCCCAGCCCTGACCGAGCTGCTCGGGCAGGTCGGGGATCGTTCCCGTCGCGGCGGCGCGGACGAGGAGCTTGCTGGTGTTGAGCGAGCCGGCCGCCATCACCAGCGCCCGGGTGGTCAAGATCTTCTGCTCGACGACGTCGCCGGCGTCGTCGGTGCGGTCGACGTGGACCTCCCAGCGGCCGTCCGCGGCACGGGCCACCGACGTCACGTTGTGCCGGGTGGCGACGTGCACCCGGCCGGTGGCCTCGGCCTGCTGGATGTAGGTGACATCGACGGAGTGCTTGCCACCGTTGTTGACGCCGAGGGCGCAGTCGCCGTTGGTGTAGGAGGGTGCCATCTCGCCACGCAGCTCCGCGAGCGCGTAGGACCAGTCGATCGGCATCGGGATCTTGCGCAGGTCGTAGCCGGCGGCCTTGACGCGCTCGCCGAACGTACGCGAGACCCGGTAGTTGTCGGAGGCGATCAGCTCGTCGGGCGCGGTCGCAGCGCCGAGCATGCGCGCGACGCGCGGGTAGTGGACCCGGTCCATGAGCTCGTAGTCGAGCTCGTTCGGGAACCAGGTGTTGAAGACCTCGGCGGAGGGCTGCAGCGTCATGCCCTGGTAGACGAGCGAGCCACCGCCCACGCCGGCCGCACACATGGCGAGCATGTTCTGGCCGAGGACGGGCTCGAGCAGGCCGACGTACGGACCGAAGTTCAACGGCGTGCCCAGCAGCCTCTGCAGCGGCTTGAGCGCCCCGGGCGTGGTGGTGTGGAACAGCACCCGCTTGTCGAGCGAGCGCACCGTCGGGAAGGTCTGGGCGTCCGGCCCCGTCGGCCAGCGCCGACCGCGCTCGAGCACGGTGACCGGCACCCCGGCCTCCGCCAGCCGCAGCGCGGCCACGCCGCCACCGAACCCGGACCCGATGACAACCGCTCGGTGCTCCTCCCGCACCAGTCGTACGCGGCGGGGCGAGGAGGCGGCGGCGGGACCGGCGAGCAGACCGCTCACAGCGGCGCCGGCCGCACCGGCGGCCCCGGCGAGGAACGTACGTCTGGAGGCAGACGTGGACAACGAGGACATGGTCAAGGGGGCTCCCTCGGCTCGTGAAGCGTCGGCTGTGCCGCGTAAGAGTTGACGAACGGAGGGAGTGTGTCAAGGCTCACGTCGCCGATATGGACAACAGTGTCCGCTACGCGACACGGCCGGTAGAGGGCGGCCCAGCAACTCAGGCGGTGCAACCACACCCATGTAGGCTGACGGCACTTCCAACAGCTAAGGACGATCTGAACCCCGATGGACGGACCGCAACCCGGCCAATATCCATGCCCGCTGTGTGAACCGAGGCTGCGCCGATCGAGGTCGGCCCGATGACCGAGATCCTGTTCATCTTCCTGGCGCTGCTGCTGGTCGCAGCCTGTGGCGTCTTCGTCGCGGCCGAGTTCTCCCTCGTGACCGTCGACCACTCCCAGGTCGAGATGGCCGCCGAGCAGGGGGACAAGCGCGCCGACGGCGTGCTGCGCGCGATGAAGGAGCTCTCCAGCAACCTCTCTGGTGCGCAGGTCGGCATCACCGTGACCAACCTCGGGATCGGCTGGATGTCGGAGCCGGCGATCGCCGAGCTGATCGACGCGCCGCTGCTCGCGACCGGGCTTCCGGAGGGTGCGGTGACGCCGATCGCGCTGACCGTCGCGCTGATCCTCTCCACGATCGTGACGATGCTCTTCGGTGAGCTCGTCCCCAAGAACCTCGCGCTGGCCCTGCCGCTGCAGACCGCCCGGGTCACCCAGGGTCCGATGCGGGCCTTCACCCGGCTCATGCGCGGCCCGATCAAGGTGCTCAACGGCACCGCCAACGCGATCGTCCGCCGCCTCGGCATGGAGCCGCAGGAGGAGCTGCGCTCGGCGCGCAGCTCGGCCGAGCTCTCCTCCCTCATCCAGCGCAGCGCTCACGAGGGCACCCTCGACGCCGACACCGCCGAGCTCATGGAGCGCTCGGTCGAGTTCGGCACCCGCACCGCCGGCGAGATCATGACCCCGCGCGTACGCGTCCACAGCCTCGACCACAACGACCGCGCCGAGGCGCTGATCGAGCTCACCCGGCGTACGGGCAACTCCCGCTTCCCCGTGCTCGACGACAACGAGGCCGTGGTCGGCACCGTGCACGTCAAGGCCGCCGTGGCGCTGCCGGTGCACGAGCGACCCACCGCCAAGGTCAAGCACCTGATGGTGCCGCCGGTCGTCGTACCCGACTCACTGCGGCTGGACCCGCTGATGGCGCTGCTGCGCGCCGAGGGGTTCCAGCTCGCCGTCGTGCTCGACGAGTACGGCGACCAGGCCGGCATCGTCACCCTCGAGGACGTGATCGAGGAGATCGTCGGCGATATCGCAGACGAGCACGACCCGCTCAGCGCCCGAGCCCGGCTTCGCCGCGACGGCGGCTGGTCGCTGTCGGGGCTGCTGCGTCCCGACGAGGTCGAGGACATCACCGGCGTCGCCCTGCCCGAGGGGGAGGACTACGACACCGTCGCGGGCCTCATGCTGAGCCTGCTGGGCCGCATCCCCGAGCGGGGCGCGACCGCCGAGCTCACCGTGCCCGGCAACCCACCGCCCGACTCCGATGACGACGACGTCTACGCGAGGTACGTGAAGCTCACCGTGGAGGTCATGGACGGGCGCAGGATCGACCGGATCTCGATGCAGGTGATCGGCTGATGTCGACGACGATGGGACTGCTGCTCGGCCTCGTGCTGCTGCTCGCCAACGGCTTCTTCGTCGGCTCCGAGTTCGCGCTGGTCTCGGCGCGGCGCAGCCAGATCGAGCCGGCCGCGCAGGCCGGGTCGCAGATGGCCCGGATCACCCTGCGGGCGATGGAGAACATCAGCCTGATGATGGCCGGCGCCCAGCTGGGCATCACCGTCTGCTCGGTCCTGCTGCTGGCGATCACCGAGCCCGCGCTCGCCCACCTGCTCGAGCCCGGCTTCGACCTGATCGGCCTGCCCGAGGCGCTCCATCACCCGGTGGCCTTCGTGATCGCCATGCTCGTGGTCACCTACCTGCACGTGGTGGTCGGCGAGATGGTGCCGAAGAACATCGCCCTGGCCGGCCCCGACCGCGCCGCTCTGGTGCTCGGCCCGGCCATCTACGCGGTCGTCTACGTGCTGCGCCCGATCATCGTGGCCTTCAACTACGCCGCCAACCTCTGCATCCGGGCGCTCGGCATCGAGCCCAAGGACGAGGTGAGCTCCACGTTCACCCGCGCGGAGGTGGCTGCCATGGTCGAGGAGTCCCGCGGCGAGGGGCTTTTGGAGGAGGACGAGTACGGCCGGCTGAC
>NZ_JBHVKN010000279.1:0-5085 GCF_042798075.1 Nocardioides sp. NPDC057772 | reverse complement strand
CAAATGGCTGCACCACTACAATCACCACCGCGGCCACACCAGCCTCAGGGGCAAGTCACCGATCGACCGCGTGCCCAACCTCCCCGGTCAGAACAGCTAGCCAGCCCTGCCGGCCAACGAATCAGGCCCGCAGGTCACCGGATGGTGGCCTGCGGGCCTGTCGTACGTCTTCGGGCCGGGTTCAGGCGACGGAGCCGTCCGGGGTGACCGTCGGAGGCTTGACCTCGAGGCGCTCCAGCACGCCCTGGTAGAGCTTGGTCAGGGTGGCGACCTCTTCGGGGGTGAAGGCGTCGAACATGACCTGACGGATCAGCTTCACGTGCTCGGGGGCGGCGGCCTGGATGGCCTCGAGGCCGGCCGGGGTGAGGTCTACGTAGGCACCGCGGCGGTCGTCGAGGCACTCGCGCCGCTCGACGAGCCCGCGGGCGGCCATCCGCATCACCTGACGCGAGAGCCGGCTCTTCTCCCACTGGAGCTTGTCGCCGAGCTCGTACATCCGCAGGGAGCGGTCGGGGACGTCGGTCAGGTTGACCAGGACGTCGTAGTCGGCGAGGGAGAGGCCGTTCTTGGCTTGGAGGTCGCGGTTCATCCGCGCGGTGAGCTGTGCGTTGACGGCGAGCCAGGAACGCCATGCGACCTGTTCGTCGTTGCTGAGCCACTTGACCTCATCCATGAGGTACACCTTACCGAGTTGTCATTGCCGCTTTCACCATCACCGCGCATCGGCGCAGGTCGGCACGGCCCGGTGTGACTCACGGCGCCCCGGGGGTGCAGGGACGTTGCCTGCTTAGGCTAACGGTTGATGCAGAAACTAGACTGTTCTGCATGAGGAGCGCGCGATGAGCATCGACATGGACTTCATCACCAAGGACCGCGAGCGGATCAAGAAGGAGTACCTCCGTGAGGAGGGCGACCGCCCGGCCAGCACGGCCCGCGGCATCCACCACACCGCGCTGCTCTCCTCCGACGTACGCCGGTCGATCGACTTCTACCAGGGGCTCCTGGAGTTCCCGCTGACCGAGATCTTCGAGAACCGCGACTACGCCGGCTCCGACCACTTCTTCTTCGACGTCGGGGCGGGCAACCTGCTGGCCTTCTTCACCCTCCCTGGCCTCGACCTGGGGGAGTACGCCGAGGTGCTCGGCGGGCTGCACCACATCGCCATCTCGGTGACCCGTGAGAAGTGGGACTACCTGCGCGCCAAGCTCGACGACGCGGGGATCGACTACATGGTCGAGTCCAAGTCGTCGATCTACTTCAAGGGCCCCGACGGCGAGCGCCTCGAGCTCCTCGCCGACCCGCTGGGGGAGATGTACGGCACCAAGGTGCTCTGAGAACGTCACGTCCGGGACGGGTCCGCTCCACCGAGCGGCCCGTCCCGCGTCGCGTTCAGGGACGGTCGAACGGGTCCTCGGGCACCTCGAGCTCGAGCTGCTCCTCGTAGACCTGCTCCTCGGCCCGCCGGTCGGCCAGCCACGCCGCCAGCGCCACCACGACCAGCTGCGAGCGGGACTCCGCGGCCATCTCGTGGACCATGGCATCGAGCACGTCGACGTTCGTCGCCAGCAGGCGCAGGGGCATCGTGACGTACGGGTCGTCGAGGCGTTTCGGCTGCGGGACGGTGCGCATGAACGTGCCGTCGGAGACAGGCCTGGTCTTCTCGCGCAAGGCCGCCTGATGGGCCCGCAGGAGGACCGGGAGCCGCGGGCGGGTCGCCGCGACGGCGTCGAGCATCACGTCGACCAGTGAGCGCGGGACCTCCTGGCTGTAGGTCTTCCACTGGGCCGCCAGGGATGCCGGCACGGAGAGGCTGATCGCCTGCACCGGCATCCCCTGGCGTCGACCGGCGCCCTCCCGCTTCGACCTCGTGCGATGGGCCGGGGTGCCCTTGCGGGAGATCGGGTCGAGCTTGGCGGGGGCTGTGTTCTGGGCTGTGTTCTGGGCTGTGTTCTGGGCTGTGTTCTGGGCTGTGGCCTGGTCTGTGATCGGGGCTGTGTTGGATGGGGAAGGTGTATCCGACACGGTGTGCTCCTGTGGTGGGTGTGATCCATGTGTCAGGAGTGATTGTGTCGGACAGCACCGACAGTTTCGCGAGGACCTCGGTCAGATGACCAAGCTCAGCGCCAGCACGAACACCAGGCCGGACACCGAGAGCACCGTCTCCATCAGCGACCAGGACTTGATCGTCTGGACGACGTCGAGGCCGAAGTACTCCTTGACCAGCCAGAACCCGGCGTCGTTGACGTGCGAGAAGAACACCGAGCCCGCGCCGACAGCCAGGACGACGAGGGACACCTCGGCGGCGGGCATGTTGGCGACCAGGTCGACGACGAGCGACGACGCGGTGATCGTGGCGACGGTGGCGGAGCCGGTGGCCAGGCGAATGAGGACGGCGAGCACCCAGGCGAGGACGATCGCGGAGACGCCGGAGCCCTGTGCCCACTCGGCGAGCTGGGTCCCGATGCCGGTGTCGATCAGCGACTGCTTGAAGCCACCGCCGGCGGCGACGATGAGGACGATGCCTGCGATCGGCGGCAGCGACTGCTCGACGGTCTTCGCGATCCCGCGACGGTCCATCCCGGCACCCCGGCCGAGCGTGAACATGGCGACGATGACCGCGATGGTGAGCGCGACGAGCGGGTAGCCGATCGCGTCGAAGACCTGCTGGACCTGGTTCTCGGGGTCGTTGATGACGATGTCGACGATCGCCTTGGCGAGCATCAGCACCAGCGGCAGCAGGACGCTGAACAGGGTGATGCCGAAGGAGGGTCGGCGGGTGTCGCCGGAGCCCTCGGTGACCGGCGCGGCGTCGAAGGTGTGCGGCGCCTCGACCACGACCCAGCGCCCGGCGAGCCGGCCGAACAGCGGACCGCTGACGATGATCACCGGGATGGAGACGAGTACGCCGAGCGCCAGCGTCGTGCCCAGGTCGGCCTCGAGCGCGCCGATCGCGGCCAGCGGACCCGGGTGCGGCGGCACCAGGCCGTGCATCGCGGAGAGACCGGCGAGGGTCGGGATACCGACCGTGATGAGCGAGACCTGCGCGCGCCGGGCGACCAGGTAGATGACCGGCATCAGCAGGACCAGGCCGATCTCGAAGAACATCGGCAGGCCGATGATCGCGCCGACGAGCGCCATCGCCCAGGGCAGCGTACGGACCGACGACCTGCCGACGATCGTGTCGACGATCTGATCAGCACCGCCGGAGTCGGAGAGGAGCTTGGCGAACATCGCGCCCAGCGCGATCAGCAGGCCGACGCTGGTCGCGGTCGCGCCGAAGCCCTCGCCGAAGGAGGTGATCACGTCCATCACGTTGCGGCCCGACAGCACGCCGACCGCGACGCCGCCGAGAAGCAGCGCGAGGAACGGGTGCAGCTTCACGTAGGTGATCAGGACGACGATGAGCGCGATCGCGGCGAGCGCGGCAGCGAGGAGTACGCCTCCTGAGGCGACCGGAGCGACCGGCTCGGTCGCGGCGGCGAGGATGTTCATGCGGATTCCTTGGTCAGGTTCGAGGTGGGGGACACCGTGGCGAGGAAGCGGTCGACGATCGCATCGACGTCCTGGTCGATGCCGATGGTCGTGCCCTGCTCGTCGGGAGCGAGGGGCTCGAGGGTCGCGAACTGCGAGCGCAGCAGCGACGGCGGCATGAAGTGACCCGCGCGGGCGGCGAGACGTGCCTCGACCACCTCCGGGGTGCCGCTGAGGTGGAGGAACCGGAGCCCACGGGCACGACCGTGGAGTAGGTCGCGATAGCTGCGCTTGAGCGCCGAGCAGCTCAGCACCGCACCGGTGTGCTCGTGCTCGGCGAGCCAGGCGCCGAGCGTCTCCAGCCAGGGTTGCCGGTCGTGGTCGTCGAGCGGACGGCCCGAGGCCATCTTCGCGATGTTCTCCGGCGGGTGGAAGTCGTCGGCGTCGGCGAAGGGGACCTGCAGGCGCTGCGCGATCGCGGCGCCGACGGTCGACTTGCCGGAGCCGGAGACTCCCATGACGACGAGGAGAGGGTTCTGTGTCACGCGTCACAGGGTGCATCAAAAGGCATCCGTTTGGCAAGGCAGTGTGATGTTAAGGATTCCGATTGCCTGGAGCCGGGGGTGTGGGACGATGCCGCAGTGACGACTTCGAGCGGTGAGGCCACGCACCGACTGCACCAGAGCGTCCGGGACGATCTCGGGCGCCAGATCGTCTCCGGCTCGCTGCCTCCCGGTGCGGTGCTGACGTTGGAAGGGATCCAGGCGACGTACGACGTCTCGCGGCCGGTCGCCCGCGAAGCCATCCGGGTGCTGCAGGCGATGGGCCTGGTCGCGACCAGACGCCGCGTCGGCATCACCGTCCTCCCGCGTCAGGAGTGGAACGTCTTCGACCCGCTCGTCATCCGCTGGCGGCTCGACGGCGAGGGCCGGCGCGAGCAGCTGCTGTCGCTCTCCGAGCTGCGGCAGGGGTTCGAGCCGATCGCCGCCCGGCTCGCCGCCGAGCGTGCCGAGCCCGAGCACCACGGCGCCCTCGCCCGCTCGGTTGCGGACATGGTCGTCCACGCTGCTTCGGGTGACCTCGAGGCCTATCTGGAGGCCGACACCGCCTTCCACCGCGTCCTTTTGAACGCCTGCGGCAACGACATGCTCGCCGCCTTCGGCGACCTGGTCGCCGAGCTCCTCGCCGGACGTACCCACCACCACCTGATGCCCGCCACGCCGAATCCCACCGCGATCGAGCTGCACGAGAAGGTCGCCATCTCCATCCGCAACGGCGACCCCGCCGGTGCCGAGGAAGCGATGCGCGCCATCATCGACGAGGCCGCCGAGGCCCTCGCCGCCGCCGACGACCCGCCGTAGGGGTACCGATTGGAGGCCATGCGGCGCGGTGCGGTAATGTTCGGATCGCTTCGAGCGGAGAAATCCACTCGCAGTTTCGGGCTGTGGCGCAGCTTGGTAGCGCACTTGACTGGGGGTCAAGGGGTCGCAGGTTCAAATCCTGTCAGCCCGACCGAGAGGTCCCGGAAACTCAAGGGTTTCCGGGACTTTTTAGGTTGTGAGATTTGATCCGGTCATCACAAACCCATCTTTTTGACCTCCCCGCGGCCTGCTC
>NZ_JBHVKN010000278.1:0-5372 GCF_042798075.1 Nocardioides sp. NPDC057772 | reverse complement strand
GACCGAGCTGACGCCTCGGCCGACGCGGCTGACGCTTCGGGGATCAGTCGGAGTCGTTGCCGAGGTCCCCCTGGAACCAGTCGGCGGCGTGGCGGGCGCGCTCGAGGCAGTCGTCGAGGTCGTCGCCGTAGACGTTGACGTGGCCGACCTTGCGCCCCGGGCGCATCTCCTTGCCGTAGAGGTGGACGCGGAGGTGGGGGTCGCGGGCCATGGCGTGCGGGTAGCCGTCGTAGAGCCGGCCGACGTCCGGCTGCGAGGAGCCGAGGATGTTGACCATCACCGACCACTTCGCGCGGGGCGCGGGAGAGCCCAGCGGCAGGTCCATGACGGCACGCAGATGGTTCTCGAACTGCGAGGTGACGGCGCCGTCCTGGGTCCAGTGGCCGGTGTTGTGAGGACGCATGGCGAGCTCGTTGACCAGCAGGCGGCCGTCGACGGTCTCGAACATCTCGACCGCGAGCACGCCCGTGACACCGAGCTCGCCCGCGATACGCAGCGCGATCTGCTCGCCCTCGACGGCGAGCTCGGGCGAGAGGTCGGGCGCCGGAGCGATGACCTCCTTGCAGACGCCGTTCTCCTGGTAGGTGTGCACGACCGGGTACGCAGCGGCCTGACCGCTCGGCGAACGGGCCACGATCGCGGAGAGCTCGCGGCGGAAGTCGACCAGCTCCTCGGCGAGGATCTGGACACCCGCCTCCTCGGCGACGCGGAGTGGCTCGGCGACATCGGCGACGCCGCGTACGACCCAGACACCCTTGCCGTCGTAACCGCCGCGGGTGGTCTTGAGCACGCACGGGAAGCCGAACGCCTCGACCTCGTCGACGGACGACACGATGGCGTTGCGCGGGCAGGGGATGCCGAGCTCGGTCAGGCGGGCGCGCATGACGCCCTTGTCCTGAGCGTGGACGAGCGCGTCGGGCCCTGGCCGGACCGCGACACCGGCGGCCTCGAGTGCGTGCAGGTGCTCGGTCGGGACGTGCTCGTGGTCGAAGGTGACCACGTCGCACCCTTCGGTGACCTTCTTCAAGGTGTCGAGGTCGCGGTAGTCGCCGACCAACTGGTCGGGGATGACCTGGGCGGCCGACACACCCTCACCCTCGGCGAGAAGCCGGAGCGGGAGGCCGAGCGCGATTGCGGGCTGAGCCATCATGCGGGCCAACTGGCCACCGCCGATGATCGCAAGTGTCGGTGCGAGGGTCACGACGGACAGAATAAGGAAACTGACCTGCTGGGGCCGATTTCGCGGATCCCCCTCACGACATCCGCGAAATCCGGCTCCCGGCAGGTTGAGAGAAGGTCAGGCCTTCTCGAAGCGCAGTCCCTTGCCGCGCAGGGTGGTGATCAGATGGGGCTTGCGGGGGTCGTCGCCGAGCTTGCGACGCACCCACCCAAGGTGCACATCGATGGTCTTCGACGAGGTGTAGAAGGTCGCGTTCCACACGTCCCTCATCAACTCGTCGCGGGAGACGACGTCGCCAGCCCTCTTGATCAGGGCATGAACCAGGTCGAACTCCTTGCGAGAGAGCGTCAGCTCCTCATCGTTCCGCCATGCTCGCCGGGTTTCCGGGTCGAGCTTGATCTCCTGTACCTCGATCATGAGATCGACATTAGGGAGGTAAAGAGCCCTTGGCAAAGGATTGCACGATATTGCCACTGACATTTTCGTGCCAGGCTGCAACGAAATGGGCATGACAAACGTGCGCCCCCGAATGACGCTCTCAACCATGCCCACGAAGGCACGACGAGGTAAAGCAATCGACCCTCGGCGTTGATCGACTGTTAACTACAACGGAATGTGAACAAATCCGCGAAACCGCAGGTCAGCGACACTCTCGAAGGTCACGATTCAGACACGACGGACGGCGACGGGCTCCACGATCCCGAAGCCTCGCACCGGCCGGGCAGCCAGTCGACGGGTCTCGAACTCGTCCTCCGGCATCGCCGCCGCGGTCGCCTCGTCGATGATGATCCGGTTGCGACGGGCCACGGCGGTCAGCCTCGCGGCCATGTTCACGGGCGGTCCGAAGACGTCGCCGAGACGCGAGACGACGTTGCCGGAGGCCAGCCCGACGCGTACGTCCGGCATCCTCGGGTCGCGCCCGATCACGTTGATGATCCCCTCGGCGGTGCCGTAGGCCTGCAGCGGGTCGTCGTTCACGAAGAGCACCGAGTCGCCCAGGGACTTGATGATCCGGCCGCCCCAGGTCGCCACCACGTCGGCGCATCGCGACTCGAAGAGCTCGACCAGGTCACCGATCTTCTCCTCGGTCAGCGTGTTCGACAGTGCGGTGAACGAGACGATGTCGGCGAACCCGACCGTCTGCCAGACGGTCCCCAGCTGCTCCTCGGGCCCCGCGACCGACGCCTCGGCCCGGGCGAGCGCGGCACGCATGTGGCGGCGCCAGGCGAAGGTCATCATCTCCTCGAAGGCGCTCTCGAACTGCTCCGAGACCGAGACCGTCGCCTTCAGCAGCTCGGCGGGCGACCGCTCGTCCTCGTTCTGCGTCTCGACGTGGTGCAGCAGCGCGGACACCTCGTAGTCGGAGAGCCGCGCCATCGACTGCCCGATGCCGCGGGTCAGATTGACGACCAGGTCGAAGCTGACCAGGCCGTTGCTCGAGATCTCGTTGGCCTTGGCCAGCGCGTGCACGTCGGCCTCGTCGAAGAACGCCTCGTCGTCCCCGATCTCCGGGAACCCGAGAGCACGCCACAGACGTTTCGCCTGGTCCAGGCTCACGCCGGCCTTCTCGGCCACCTCCGCCGAGGTCAGGTTGACGGGCTGCTTCGATTTCGCCACGAACAGATCATGCCACTCGGCGCTTCACACCCGCCCGTCACGACCTCGGGCGGAGCCGCGCGTGGATCACGTCGCCCGCGCCGACCACCCGCGTCCCCTCGCCGGTCGCGATGACCAGCCGGCCGAAGTCGTCGATCTCGGTCGCCACGCCCTCCCAGACGTCCCCGCCCGGCAGCTCCGCACGTACCTGCTCCCCCACCGTCACCGACAGCTCCCGGTAGCGGCGAGCGAGCTCGTCGGGATCCGACCCCCAGATCTCGTACGCCGCCCACAGCTCCTCGAGCAGCGCCGCGAGCATCTCGGTGCGGTCGACGGGTGCGCCGCTCTCCAGCTCCAACGACGTGGCGGTCTCGATCGGCAGCTCCTCCCGTGTCAACGAGGTGTTGAGCCCGAACCCGATCACCGCGGCCGCGCCGTCGGGGCCCTCGATCCGCTCGATCAGGATGCCGCAGACCTTGCGGCCCTCGATGAGCACGTCGTTGGGCCACTTCAGCCCGGCTGCGTACCCCTTCGTCCGCAAGGTGGACGCGACCGCGACACCGGTCATCAGCGGCAGCCATGGCCACCGCTCCACCGGGATCGACGCCGAGGGACGCAGCAGCGCGGAGACGGTCAGCGCCGCGCGGGCCGGGGTGGTCCAGCCCCGGTCCAGCCGGCCACGGCCCGCCGTCTGGTGCTCGGTGGTGATCACCAGGCCCGGCGCCTCGCCCGAGCGCGCACGTGCGGCCAGCTCGGCGTTCGTCGACGGCGTCGAGTCGAGGATCTCGACCCGCCATCCGCCCGCTAGCGCATCGAGCCGGGAAGGGTCAAGTGACGGGCGTCGCATCGCGAAAGGTGGCACGGGCATTAGATTGGCCCCCGCACCGCACGAAGTCCAAAGGAGCACCGTGAGCGCCGAAGCCACCCCGCAGCCCGAGATCGACCTGCACACCACCGCCGGAAAGCTGGCCGAGCTGGAGCGTCGTCTCGACGAGGCCGTCCACGCCGGCTCCGCCAAGGCAGTCGAGAAGCAGCACGCGAAGGGACGCCAGACCGCCCGCGAGCGCATCGAGATGCTGCTCGACGAGGGATCCTTCCAGGAGGTCGACGAGCTGGCCCGCCACCGGTCCACCGCGTTCGGCCTGGAGAAGAACCGGCCCTTCGGTGACGGCGTGGTGACCGGCTACGGCACCATCGACGGCCGCCAGGTCTGCGTCTTCTCCCAGGACTTCACCGTCTTCGGCGGGTCGCTGGGCGAGGTCTACGGCGAGAAGATCACCAAGATCATGGACCTCGCGATCAAGACCGGCTCCCCGCTGATCGGCATCAACGAGGGCGCCGGCGCGCGTATCCAGGAGGGTGTCGTCTCCCTGGGTCTGTACGGCGAGATCTTCAAGCGCAACGTCCACGCCTCCGGCGTGATCCCGCAGATCAGCCTGATCATGGGCAACTGCGCCGGCGGCCACGTCTACTCCCCGGCCGTCACCGACTTCACGATCATGGTCGACAAGACCTCCGGCATGTTCATCACCGGCCCCGACGTCATCAAGACCGTCACCGGCGAGGACATCACCATGGAGGAGCTCGGCGGCGCGCTCGCCCACAACTCCAAGTCCGGCGTGGCCCACTACATGGGCTCGGACGAGGCCGACGCGATCGAGTACGTCAAGGCGCTGCTCTCCTACCTGCCCTCCAACAACATGGAGGAGCCGCCGGCCTACGACGCCCCGAATGGGCAGAGTGCCGACCTGGAGATCACCGAGCTCGACTTGGAGCTCGACACCTTCATCCCCGACGGCGGCAACCAGCCCTACGACATGCACGAGGTCATCTCGCACATCGTCGACGACGAGGAGTTCCTCGAGGTCCAGCCGCTGTGGGCCCCCAACATCATCATCGGCTACGCCCGCATCGAGGGCCGTCCCGTCGGCATCGTGGCCAACCAGCCGATGCAGTTCGCCGGCACCCTCGACATCGACGCCTCCGAGAAGGCCGCCCGGTTCGTACGCACCTGCGACGCCTTCAACGTCCCGGTCATCACCTTCGTCGACGTGCCCGGCTTCCTGCCCGGCACCGACCAGGAGCACAACGGCATCATCCGCCGCGGCGCGAAGCTGATCTACGCCTACGCCGAGGCCACCGTCCCGCTGGTCACCATCATCACCCGCAAGGCCTACGGCGGCGCCTACGACGTCATGGGCTCCAAGCACCTCGGCGCCGACATCAACCTCGCCTGGCCCACCGCCCAGATCGCGGTCATGGGCGCCCAGGGCGCAGCCAACATCATCCACCGCCGCACCCTGGCCGACCTGGAGGCCTCCGGCGCCAGCACCGACGAGGTCGAGGCCAAGCGCGCCGAGCTGATCGACGAGTACGAGACCACCCTCGCCAACCCCTACATCGCCGCCGAGCGTGGCTACGTCGACGCGGTCATCCCGCCGCACGAGACCCGCGCCGAGGTCACCCGCGCGCTGCGCCTCCGGCGCACCCAGCGCGAGACCCTCCCCGCTATGAAGCTTGGCAATATCCCGCTGTGATGCGAGCGCTGCGAGGGAGGAGCGGGTTATTGCCTGCTTCTTCGCGAGCGCGCCGAGTC
>NZ_JBHVKN010000277.1:0-5460 GCF_042798075.1 Nocardioides sp. NPDC057772 | reverse complement strand
GGCGGGATGCTCGTCGGTGTCGTCGAGGAGGCCGGCCCGGACTCGCCTCTGGGGCTGAAGGTCGGCGACCGGGTCGCGACCTTGGTGTCGCTGACGCTGACCCCGTTGGTGATCGAGGACGGCCTCGCCGACTGGGGCGGTGACTCCGAGCAGGTGCCGTGCGACGGCTATGCCATCCTGTTCGGCCGCTCGATCGCAGCGGTCCTGCCCGACGACCTCGCCCCGGAGCTGGCGCTGTCGGTGATGGACGTGTGCGGTGCCCCGGCGTTGACCCGGCGGGTCGTGTCCGAGCGCTATCAGGGCGGCGTGGTCGCCGTGATCGGTGGCGGTGGGAAGTCCGGGTCGCTGTCGCTGGCCGCCGCGCGGGATGCCGGAGCCGGCCACCTGATCGGCATCGTCCCGACCGAGGCCGAGGCATCCCGACTTCGCGAGGCCGACCTCGCGGACGAGGTCGTCGTCGCCGACGCCCGCAACCCGGTCGCCCTGCGCGACGCGGTCGCCAAGGCTGCGCCCTTCGCCTCGGGCTCCGCTTCGGCAGGTGGCCCCGCCGACGTCACCGTCGTCTGCGTGGACGTGCCCGGCTGCGAGGGCGGAGCCATCCTCGCCACCGCCGACCAGGGCACCGTCGTCTTCTTCTCGATGGCGACCTCCTTCTCCGCCGCCGCGCTGGGCGCCGAGGGACTCGCCGCCGACGTCACCATGCTCGTCGGCAACGGCTACGTCCCCGGCCACGCTGTCTACGCCCTGGATCTTCTCCGCGCCGATGCCGGGGTCCGGGCACTGTTCGAAGGGAGACTGGCCCAGTGAGACTCGATCTGGACCCACGCACGATCGCCAGAGCCCGCGCACTGGCCGCGAAGGCCGGCGAACCGATCGTCGAGATGGCGACGAAGCACACCACCGTCGCCGTCGAGCGTGCCACGCTGCGGCTGGCGGGGCTCGCCGGCGCCGACCCGGACGGCACCCCGTGGGTGAACCACCTGGTCGACGCGGTGCGCGCCGACGTCGGCCTGGAGCACGGGATCGCCCTGCCGGTGTGGCACGCGCTGGCGGCCCACGGCAACGACCTGACCCGCCTCGCCGAGGAGGCCGCTGCCGGGCAGGTGACCTTCCACCTGCCCGAAGGTGCCGAGGCCGAGCTCGCCGCGAAGCATGCCCGCGAGGCGGTCGGGGTCGGCATCGCCCGGCTCGACGCCAGCCGGGTCGCCCGCGAGCGGATGATCGCCGAGATCGGCGACGCGCCCCGCAAGCCGTGGATCTACCTGATCGTCGCGACCGGCGACATCTACGAGGACATCCCGCAGGCACAGGCGGCCGCCCGCGAGGGCGCCGACATCATCGCGGTCATCCGCTCGACCGGCCAGTCGCTCCTCGACTACGTGCCCGAGGGCGCCACCCGTGAGGGGTTCGCCGGGACGTACGCGACGCAGGAGAACTTCCGGCTCATGCGTGCGGCACTCGACGAGACGAGCCGCGAGCTGGGCCGCTACGTACGCCTCACCAACTACGCGAGCGGGCTGTGCATGCCCGAGATCGCGGCGCTGGCGGGCATGGAGCGGCTCGACATGATGCTCAACGACTCGATGTACGGGATCCTGTTCCGCGACATCAACCCGGTGCGTACGTTCGTCGACCAGCGGCTCTCGCGCCAGATTCACGCCCGCGCAGGGATCATCATCAACACCGGCGAGGACAACTACCTCACCACCGCCGACGCGGTCGAGGCGGCGCACACGGTGACCACCTCGCAGCTGCTCAACGAGTACTTCGCCAAGGAGGCGGGCCTCGAGGACTGGCAGCTGGGTCTGGGCCACGCCTTCGAGATCAACCCCGACGTGCCGGACTCGTTCCGCCTCGAGCTCGCGCACGCGCTGCTGGCGAAGACGATCTTCCCGGACGCTCCGCTGAAATGGATGCCGCCGACGCGGCACATGACCGGCGACATCTTCAAGGGCTACCTGCTCGACGGGTTCTTCAACCTCGCCGGCGCGATGACCGACCAGGGCATCCTGCTGGTCGGGATGATGACCGAGGCGGTCGTGACGCCCTGGCTCTCCGACCGCGACCTGGCCCTGCAGAACGTGCGGTACGTCATGGACGCCGCCGGGCGCCTCGGTGAGGACTTCCACCCCGCCCCCGACGGGTTCATCGCCAACCGGGCGCGCGAGGTGCTGGGGGAGTCGATCGACCTGCTGGAGAAGATCATCGACGAGCCCAACGGGCTCCTGGACGCCATCGCCGACGGCACCTTCGGCCTGATGAAGCGGCCCGCCGACGCCGGCAAGGGCCTCGAGGGCGTTGCCGAGAAGTCCGAGGCGTACTACAACCCCGCGAGCGACATCCTGGAAGAACCCAGTCTGGAGGACAAGTGAGCATCATCAGGCCGTACGGCGACACCACCGGCGACGGGATGGTGCAGATCTCCTTCACGCTGCCGATCAAGCACAGCAAGGTCGCCGACGGCGCCGCGCTGCAGCTGGCCAACAAGATGGGCATGGAGCCCGCGATGGTCGTCCACTCCAAGCCGATGGGCGACGACTTCACCTTCTTCGTCGTCTACGGCCAGGTCAACCACCTCGTCGACACCGACAGGGTGCAGGTGGTCGAGCGCGACTTCCCGCTGCTGACGCCGAAGGAGGCCAACGCGGTGATCAAGGAGACGCTGCGGCGGCCGATGGTCGTCGTCGGTGCCTGCATCGGCACCGACGCCCACACCGTCGGCATCGACGCGATCCTCAACATCAAGGGGTTCGCGGGGGAGAAGGGGCTGGAGTACTACAAGGAGATCGAGGTCGTGAACCTCGGCGCCCAGGTCTCCGTGCCCGCCCTCGTCGAGGCCGCCGTCACCCGGCGGGCCGACGCGGTGCTCGTCTCCCAGGTCGTCACCCAGCGCGACGCCCACCTCCTCAACACCCGGGAGATGTCCGCCGCGTTCCGCGAGGCCTATCCGGCAGGGGAGCGGCCGCTCCTGGTCGCCGGCGGGCCCCGGTTCGACGAGTCCATGACCGCCGAGCTCGGCGTCGACCGCATCTTCGGCCGCGGCACCACCCCCGCCGAGGTCGCCTCCTACCTCGTCCATCGCACCACCTCGAAGGAGCCCGCCGCATGACCTCACCAGAAGGCAGGCCCAGCATCGGCACCAAGGTCGTCCACCGCCGCTACGTGCCGTACTCCCACGCCCACTACGCCGGCAACCTGGTCGACGGGGCCTACAGCCTGGGGCTCTTCGGTGACGTCGCGACCGAGATGTGCATCCTCACCGACGGCGACGAAGGCCTGTTCGCCTCCTACGACGACGTGCAGTTCAAAGCACCCGTCCGCGCTGGCGACGTCCTGGAGATCACCTGCGAGCTGATCAAGGCCGGGACGCGGTCCCGAGTGATGGAGTTCGCTGTGTACGTCGTCGCCCGTGGAGCCGCCACCGAAGCCCGCCCGGGGGCTGCTGAGATACTGTCCGAGCCGATCCTCGCCACCTCCGCACGCGGCACCGTCGTCGTTCCCTGATCGGCGAAATGAGTACGCGCACGCGACACGCCGGGGTTCCTCGGGAATTCTTCACTTTTTCGGGCTCAGCAGGCTGTTGCTGACCTGCGGAAACATCTGTTTTCGCAGGTCAGCGGCTTGTTGACTTACGCAGAGCGAACGGGTGATGGTGGCAGCGTTCGCCCAGGCAGAGTCGCGGTTGGCGGACCGGCGCTCGACGAATCGGGTCGGGGGGTGTCGAGCCAGGCATACCTTCGTTCCGTTTTCGCGGGCGCGGTCATCGGCCGCGAGGGCAACGCGGGAGGGCAAAGGCGCCCTTAGACAACGATCGTCTCCCTGCAGCCAGCAGGGATCGGAACGGCCCGAAGATCGTCTTGGTCCTCCCGCGCTCTGTACTTTTTTGCGATTGCTTCGCAATTCGCGCAGCGCTTTCGCTTGATCCTCGTCTTCCTCCACTGCGCTCGTCGCTGGCGCTCCTCGCTGCGCTGCGTCCAGACGAGGGACGCTCCGGCGCTGGGTTGTTGGCGATTGCTTCGCAATTCGCGCAGCACCTCCGCTTGATCCTGGCCTTGGTCTTCACGGCGCGAGGATCTTGGGTTCGACCGGGGGACGGATATCCTGTGACTTCCACCCCAATCCTTGACAAGGCCGGCGTACGTGACGAACGAGCAGCTTCCACCCTGGACCGAGATCGGCCGAGCGGTGATGGTGATCCCGACCTACAACGAGGCGGACAACCTCGCCTGGATCGTCGGGAGGCTGCGTAAGGCACAGCCGCGGGTCGACGTACTGATCGTCGACGACGGCTCGCCCGACGGCACCGGCACGATCGCCAACGAGCTCGCGGACAACGACGAGCAGATCCACGTGCTGCACCGCACCGAGAAGGCGGGGCTGGGCGCCGCCTACCTGCACGGCTTCGGGTGGGCGCTCGAGCAGGGCTACGACGTCGTGGGCGAGATGGACGCCGACGGCTCCCACCAGCCCGAGGAGCTCCACCTGCTCCTGGAGGCGCTCACCTCCGCCGACCTGGTGATCGGCGCCCGTTGGGTCCGTGGCGGCTCGGTGGTCAACTGGCCGCTGTCACGGCGGCTGCTCTCGGTGGGTGGCAACTTCTACGTCCGGCTGCTGCTCGGCATCGGCGTCCACGACGCCACCGCCGGCTACCGGCTCTTCCGACGTACGACGCTCGAGAAGCTGCAGCTCAACAGCGTCGAGTCGACCGGCTACGTCTTCCAGACCGAGATGGTGACGCGTACGCTGCGGGCCGGCCTCACCGTCAAGGAAGTCCCGATCCAGTTCATCGAGCGGGTCCGGGGCGAGTCGAAGATGAGCCCTGCGGTCGCCGCCGAGTCGATGCGCCGGGTGACCCGCTGGGGCCTCGCCGAGCGCCGTGATCAGCTGCTCCGCCTGCTGCGTCGCTTCGGGCTCGACCGCTTCGTGGGAGGCCGCCGATGACCACGACACGCCGCCGCAGGTTCTCCTGGGTGCTGGTGCTGCTGTTCCTGGTGATGCCGCTGGCCGAGCTGTTCGTGCTCATCCAGGTCGGCCAGGTCATCGGCGTGTGGTGGACGATCCTGCTGCTGATCGCCGACTCGATCTTCGGTGCCTGGCTGATGCGTCGCGAGGGATCCCGCGCCTGGAACGCGCTGACGACGGCGCTCTCCTCGGGCAAGCTGCCGTCCAACGAGATCGCCGACGGCGCCCTGATCCTGCTCGGCGGCGCGCTGATGCTCAGCCCAGGATTCGTGACCGACATCTTCGGCATCGTCTTGATCCTGCCGTTCACCCGCCCGCTCTTCCGGCGGATGCTGGCCACGCTCGTGCAGAAGCGCCTCGTCACCGCCACGATGCCCTCGACCTTCGGCCCCGGCGCCCGGCCCCGCAACGACGACATCGTCACCGGCGAGGTCATCGACAAGGACAACATCGCCTAGACAGGCATCCGGATACGCCGAAGGCGGTCTCCCGATCGGG
>NZ_JBHVKN010000276.1:0-5560 GCF_042798075.1 Nocardioides sp. NPDC057772 | reverse complement strand
CTGCATCCGCAGCACGCCCTTGATCTGCTTGCGGCCCTGACCTGCGAGGATCTCGCGGAAGCGGTCCAGGGTGAAGTCGTCGGCGAGCGGGTCGGCTCCCGCTACGAGCGCGCCACCCCTGCCGAACGCGACTACCTGCGCGCGATGGCCGACGCCGCCGTCGAGCTGGGCGCCGACGACATCGGCACCGTCGCCACCGCCGACGTCGCCGCCTTCCTCAACAAGAAGCCCCAGTCGCTCTCCCCGGCGCGCGACGCGCTGATGAAGAAGGGCCTGATCTACTCGGGTGAACGCGGCCGGATCGCGTTCACCGTCCCTCACTTCGGGCGCTACCTGCGCCAGCAGGGCTGAGGCTGATCGGGTCATGGGTCACCCTCGTGAAGGCCGTATGACCCTCCCTGCATCCTGACGGATGCAGCAGCGTGGTGACACCATCACCTGCGAAGGGAAGCCCGATGGCAATCCTCCAGACCTCTGTCGCCGGCGACATCGATCCCGGTCCAGCCGGGTCGAAGCGTCCGGCGATGACATTCCTCGGCGCCTCCGGGACGGTGACCGGAAGCCGGTTCCTGGTGTCCAGCGGATCCGATCGACTGCTGGTCGACGCCGGCCTCTACCAGGGTCTGCGCGAGCTCCGACGGCTCAACTGGGCGCCGTTCCCGGTGGCCCCCGCGGACCTGGACGCCGTGGTCCTCACCCATGCTCACCTCGACCACACCGGCTACCTACCCCGACTGGTGAGCGACGGCTTCGCCGGGGAGGCGGTGTGCACGCCGGGCACGGCTGCGCTCACCGCCATCGTGCTCAGGGACAGTGCGCATCTGCAGGAGGAGGACGCCCGGATTGCCAACCAGGGTGGCTGGTCGAGGCACGACCCGGCCCTGCCCCTCTATACCGCCGCGGACGTCGAGCGGACACTGGAGCGACTGCACCCGGTGGCCTTCGGTGAGCCGTGGACGCTGGGCGGAATGGACGTGACGCTGCAGCGCGCCGGCCACATCCTGGGCTCCGCGGTGGCCGTCGTCGACGTCCGCGGCGAGCGAGTGGTCTTCAGCGGCGACCTGGGCCGGCCCAGCCATCCGATCCTGCGGCCTGCGGCCAGACCTCCGGCTGCCTCGGCGATGGTGCTCGAGTCCACCTACGGCGATCGACGGCATCCGCCGGTGGACGCCGAGGCTCTGGCCGATACGGTCCGCAGCACGGTGGATCGAGGCGGCGTCGTCCTGATCCCGGCGTTCGCCGTGGACCGGACCGAGCTGGTGCTGCTCGAGCTCCTCCGGCTCCGCAGTGCGGGGCTGATTCCGCAGGTCCCGATCTTCGTCGACAGCCCGATGGCGCTCGCGGCGCTCGACGTCTATCGCGCGGCCCTGAGCGCCCACAGCGACGAGCTCGACCTGAAACGCGCGGCCCCGCTGAAGGACCTCGACCGCCTCGATGTCCACCGGATCCGGGACGCCGCCGCCTCCGAGGCGCTCAATCGCCCCAAGGGCCCGTGCATCATCATCTCCGCCTCCGGTATGGCCACCGGCGGTCGTGTCGTCCACCATCTGCTCCGGCAGCTTCCCGACGCCCGCAACAGCGTCGTGCTCACCGGCTATCAGGCCCAGGGCACCCGTGGGCGGCAGCTGGTGGAGGGCGCCCGGGCGGTGAAGATGCACGGCCGGTACGTCCCGGTCCGGGCAGAGGTGGTCGCGATCTCGGACTTCAGCGTGCACGCCGACGCCGACGAGCTGATCGCCTGGGTCGCCTCGGCGCCCGAGCTTCCGCAGACCGTCTACGTGGTGCACGGCGAGCCGACCGCTTCGCACGCCCTCGCAGACAGGATCCAGGACGAGCTCGGCGTCCTGGCCGTGGTGCCTCGACTGGGTGAGCGGGTGCTCCTGGGCTGAGGACCACTGTCCCGAGATCGCGGAATTTCGGCCCTCCTCGCGGTGACGTGGCCACTCCTAGTGTCCAGACATACGCAGTCGTCGCATGCACCGAAAGGACGGGATCGCCCATGACGATCATCTGGTTCATCATCTGGCTCATCGCGAACAACGTGGGGGCGAATGAGCCACTTCAGCTGGACCCGGTCAACATCTGGACCGGCACCCTGATTCTCGCAATCGCTCTCGACCTCGGTGGGTCGCACGCCGGAACGGTGTCATCGAGGCGAGACCGGTGAGAGCCGCGGGCGCCGACGTGAGCCTCCCGGTGCCCGCGTGGCGACGTACGGTGGGCGCCGTGTCCGCCATGGCCGGTGCGGCTGCGGCAATCGGAGCGGTTCAGCTGGTCACCGACACGTTCGCCCCGCCGGTCAGCGACCTGCGGCCGCTGGGGCTGGAGTCGTGGGTGTTGCCTGGTCTGTGGCTGGCGGCAAGCGTCGCGGTTCCCTGCCTCGGTACCGCCGTCCTGGCGTGGCGGCGATCGCGATGGATGGGTCCGGCGGCGGTCGGTGCCGGGATGCTGCTCCTGGTGGAGCTGGCGGTCCAGGTGCCCTTCGTCGGCTTCGATCCCCTGCAGGTGGTCATGGGGACGGTCGCAATCTCCTTGGCGGGCCTGGGGTGGTCGAGTGCACGGCGGTCGGTGACCAAGGACCAGTCCTGGCGGCATTTCGTCTCTGGGTAGGCCTCGTCGTCTCGTCGGATGCTCGACCGAGACGAAAGGAGACAGTCATGGCACACCCTGTGGTGCACTTCGAGATCGCCGGCCCGGACGGGGAGCGACTCGTCGCGTTCTATCGAGACCTGTTCGGCTGGGAGATCCAGGGGTCCGGGCCCGGCTACTGGCTCGTGACGGCCGGCAAGGAGGGAATCGGTGGCGGCGTGATGCAGACCCGCGACGAGATGCCCTCCTATGCCACCGTGTACGTCGCGACCGACGACCTCGAGGCCAGCCTCC
Source organism: Nocardioides sp. NPDC057772 (assembly GCF_042798075.1). Lineage (NCBI taxonomy): Bacteria > Bacillati > Actinomycetota > Actinomycetes > Propionibacteriales > Nocardioidaceae > Nocardioides > Nocardioides sp. NPDC057772. The sequence continues at coordinate 2,677 of NZ_JBHVKN010000276.1, read as the reverse complement.
GTCGCGCCGGAGAGCTGGGTGGCGAGACGGTCGTGCCGCCCATGGAGATCCCCGGTGTCGGCTCCTTCGCCATGTTCCGCGACCCCAGCGGCAACATGATCGGCCTGTTCCGCGAGTGACCTGCGCGCGGCAGCGTCCGCGCGTGCTCGCCGCTCGGCGACATGCGCCCTAACCGATTTGTCGACATCTGTGTCGGCGGATCGACCGCGCCCACTCCACGCAAACATGCCGAAATCCGGTCTTCCCTTCGCGTACTGCCGGTGCTTGACTGCTGCATGGCCAGTGACGCACATCACATCAGGCCATACTCCCGCAGCGAACTCGGGCGCAGCTGGAACGAGTGGAGGGAGAACCACGCATGCGGGGTTGGAAGAGAACGCGGCTGCTCACCATCGGAGCCGCAGGAGCGCTCGTCCTCGGTCTGACGTTGCCCGGCGCACCCGCCGGCAGTGCGCCCCCGTCGGGCGACGATCGTGGCCGGGCTGCCAAGGAGCTCAAGCAGACCGGGTCCGACTACAACAACGGCAAGCGCCTCGGGGTCGAGCGACACCGAGTCGACCTGGCCGGCAAGCAGCCACCGAAGGGACCTGCGAAGGTCGGCCAGAGTCGCACCTGGCTCGGGCTCGACGACGCCCAGGGAAGCCTCTATCTCAAGGACTACACACTGCGCGGTGTCGGCGACAACATCGAGGTGTGGGTCGCCGACGACAGAGCGTTCCCCGCCGGTGACTGCCGCAACGAGCTCGGCCTGACCCAGGTCACCAACGCCCAGATCACGAACTTCATCGCGGAGTTCGACAACACGATCTACCCGATCGAGTCGGAGGAGTTCTCGGTGCCGCCGGACCGGGACGGCAAGCAGGCAGTCCTGCCGGGGCTGATCCCCAACCTGCCCTCCTCGGAGTACAAGGGCGACGGCGACAACATCGTGGTGCTGGTCGACAACGTGCGAGACGCGAACTTCTACGAGCCCGCCACGCCTGACGGGCAGACCTACATCGCCGGCTTCTTCTACTCGGTCTTCAACGAGTACTTCGACCGCAACGTGATGAGCATCGATGTCTTCGACTGGCTCCACCGCACCGGCACCAACCCGCCCGACGACAGGACCGATCCGGCGTACGTCGCCTGCAACCAGGAGCTGAACTCGGCTCCCGGGCGGCAGGTCGGGGCACCCCGGCCGCTGCTGTACGAGGGCACCTTCGCGCACGAGTACCAGCACCTGCTGGAGTACTACGAGGACACCGACGAGGTCTCCTGGGTCAACGAGGGGCTGTCCGACTACGCCCAGACCCTGGTCGGCTACGTCGACCCGAGCACCCCGCCGGACGATCCTGGCGCGGACTCCCACCTGGCCTGCTTCATGGGCTATCTGGATCCGGCGTTCGGTGGCTCGGAGAACTCGCTGACCCTCTGGGGCGATCAGGGTGGGCCGGAGACGCTGTGCGACTACGGCGCGGCGTACTCCTTCATGGAGTATCTGGCCAGCCACTACGGCCCCGACTTCCTCAGTGCGCTGCACCGCGAGGACGCCGGTGGTCTCGACGGGCTCCAGATCGTGCTGGACGAGTTCGATGTCGGCGTCTCCGCCCAGCAGACCCTGCACGACTGGGCGGCCATGGTGGCTCTCGACGCGGCCCTGGACGCCAACGGCGGCAACCTGAACGGCGGGGAGGCGGCGAGGTTCCAGGCCGAATCGCTGTCGGCGAAGGTGAACTGGGACAACGCAGAGGCGTGGAACGAGAACGGCGCTCCGCCGAACGGTTCGGACTACGTACGTCTGCGCGACGGTTCCGGGGCCTACCTCTCCGCGGGGCAGATCGAGTCGATCGACTTCGACGGCGCGACGGAGCTGGAGCCGAAGCCGGTCGAGTGGACGGTCGACGCCACCCCGCCGAATGCCACGGCCGCCGACAGCAGCTGCGGCTCGCCGCCTGCCGACGGCACCGGAGCGGCAGCGCTCTACTCCGGTTGCGGGCCGAATCTCGACCGGTCCGTGGTGCGGGCGGTCGACATTCCCGCCGGTGGTGGCTCGCTGACCTTCGACGCCCTGTGGGACGCCGAGACCGGCTGGGACTTCGGTTACGTCCAGGTCTCCACCGACGGCGGTGAGACCTGGCAGAGCCTGGCCACCGCGGACACGACCAGCGAGCACGACCCGGGTGCCATCCCGACCGTGGTCGACAACCTCCCCGGCTTCTCCGGCGACTCCGGAGGCTGGCGGCCGCAGAGCGCCGACCTGTCGGCGTACGCCGGGCAGAGCGTGCTGGTGGCGTTCCGCTACATCACCGACCCGGGGGTCGACGAGTCCGGCTTCTGGGTGCGCAACATCGCCGTGGGCGGCACCGCGCTGCCCAGCAACACGCTGGACGGCTGGCAGTCGATGTCGCAGGTCAACCCGACACCGGTCGAGGGCTGGACGGTCCAGCTGGTGGCGTACGGCCCGGCGGGCTCGCCCGCATGGGTACACACGCTCGCGCTGGACGAGTCGTTCGACGGCACCCTCAGTGGTGCCGAGGTCGAGGCCGCGATCGGTGACAGCGCCGAGACGGTGGCGGCGATCGTGATGTTCGACGACCCGACGGAGAGCGTGTCCGACCCGGCGCGCTACACCCTGACGGTCAACGGCTTCACCCAGCCGGGCGGCTGAGTAGCCGGCCGACGTACGGGCCGCGGC
>NZ_JBHVKN010000275.1:0-5604 GCF_042798075.1 Nocardioides sp. NPDC057772 | reverse complement strand
GGGATGGCCCACGCCGGCCGGCTGACCTCACTTGAGGTACATGATGGAGAAGCTCGGCATGCCCTTGACCGGGTCGTTGACGACCCCGCCGACCTGCGAGCCCTTGATGAAGGCGTTCGCGTCGTAGCCGGCGTTGATCTCGACCATGTAGGTCTCCTGCATCCACTTGTCGAACTCACCCCAGGCCGCGGGCACCTCGTCGGCGTCCATCTTCAGGATCTCGGCCTGCTTCGCGTCGGCGTCAGCCTCCTTGAAGTTGGTCGGGTTCGGCATACCCGGCTTGTTGGCGTTGGAGCCGATCCACTGCGCCGGGAACCACGAGCCACCCGAGGGCCAGTCGGAGCACCAGCCGCCGTAGCGGAGGTTGACCGGGGCGTCCAGGTTGCTCTCGTCGTCGCGGTAGGTCTCGTCGGTCGAGGCCACCGGGGTCGCCTTGAAGCCGGCAGCCTCGAAGCCCTTGACCATCTGGTCCTTCTTGGCGACGGAGTTCTCGTCGTCACGCTGGTAGTGCCACTTCAGCTCGAAGCCGACAGCACCGGCCTCCTCCAGGAGCGCCTTGGCCTTCTCCGGGTCGGTGGTCTGACCGTCCTGTCCCTTCGGGTACTGGTACTCGACACGGCCCGCGGTGCCCGGGGGCAGGAGCGAGGTGCCGGGCTGGATGGTGACACCCACGATCTCGCCGGACGCCTTCCAGGCGGCCTGGTAGGGGTAGGCCCAGCTGATGGCCTCGCGGACCAACTTGTCCTTGATCTTGGTCTGGTCCGGGCGGTACATGTAGGTGCACGGCGAGGTGCCCTCGATGAGGTTGTCCGGAGCGCTCTCCTTGATCGACTTATAGGTCGGAGGCGTGACGTCGTCGTACGTCATCATCGTCTGCGCCGCGCCCTTGTCGCCGAGGATCTGGTTCTCGAGCTTCGCGGTGTCCTGAGCGAACCGGAAGTCGAAGGCGTCCGCGGCCTGGATGCGGCCCGGGTCGGTGTCGGGGTCCCAGTGCTCGTTCTTGACCAGCTTCAGCGAGACGCCCGGCTTGTAGGACTCGAACTTGTAGGGGCCGGTCGCCATCGGGTGGCTCTCGTAGGCCAGCGGGTCCTTGTCCTTGGCCTTCGGGATCGGCGAGAAGACCGGGAACGAGGCGTAGTAGTCGAGCTCGGGGAACGGCTGGGCGAGGTGGATGATCACCTTGTTGCCGTCGGCCTCGACACCGTCGTAGTCCTCGCCGCCGTACCAGCCGGCGCTGGCGTCGTAGCCGGGCAGCTTCTTCAGCTCGGCGTCGGTGTCCGCGAACGGACCCTTGTACTTGTCGCCGTCCTTGAAGAACGTCAGCTGGTAGGTCGGACCGTCGGTCAGGGTGTCCACGGCGAAGGAGCGCTTGATGCCGTAGACGACGTCCTCGGCGGTGACGTCGGTGCCGTCCTCGTACTTGAGCCCGTCCTTGAGCTCGAAGGTCCAGGTCAGGCCGTCCTCGGAGACCTGGCCGAGGTCGGTGGCGAGGTCGGGGACGAGGATCGAGTCACCGCTCTTCTCGTCGTAGACGTACTGCGTGAGCGATCGGGTCACCAGGCCGGACATGATCGCACCGGAGTCGGTGTAGTAGGTCCGGGTCGGGTCGAGGGTGTGGGGCGCGTTGTTCGACAGCACCGTGATGGTGCCACCCTTCTTGGCGTCCGAGGGGATCTCCAGCGGACCCTCGGCCGTCGCGTCCTTGCCGGCACCGGCGCCACCACCGGCCTTGAACTCGCCGGTCGAGTCCTCGCCACTCCCGCTCCCGCCACCACACGCAGCGGTGAGCGTCAGCGCAGCGATCGCGCTGGCGGCGATCACTGTTCTCTTCAATCGCATCGTAGGTTTCCACCTTCCATGGTTGATGCCTCTCTCCGACGACGTGCTCACCGGAAAGACTTGGGGTCGAAGGCGTCACGGATGGCGTCTCCGAGCAGGTTGAGCGCGAAGACCAGGACCACGATCCCGACAATCGGCGCGTAGAGGAACAAGGGGTATTCGTCGAACCAGTTCTGGGCACGCAGGATCGTCTGACCCCACGACGGGCGTCCGGTGACGCCGACGCCGAGGTAGGCCAGCGTCGCCTCCGCGGCGATCGTGGCCGGCAGGCTCAGCGAGAACGAGACGACGATCGGTGCCACCAGGTTGGGCAGCAGCTCGCGGAAGAGGATCCGGTGGGTGGGCATGCCGAGCACGCGCGCGGCCTCGATGAACTCGCGCTCACGCAGCGAGACCACCTCACCGCGGATCAGCCGGGCCAGGCCCATCCATCCGAACACCGAGAGGATCACGATCAGCGCGATCAGGGAGGCGTTGTCGAGCATCGCCGGGTTCTCCTTCCAACGCTCTACGAGCATCGGCGAGACGGCGATCGCGACCAGCAGGAACGGCAGCGTCAGGAAGAGGTCGGTGGCGAAGGTGACCAGGCGGTCGCCCCAGCCGCGGCTGTAGCCCGCGATCAGGCCGAGCACCACGCCGACGATCGTCGAGACGATGGTGGCGACCGTGGCGACCAGCAGGGACGTACGGGCGCCGTAGAACCACTCGGCGAGCAGGTCGTTGCCGGAGTTGGGCTCGAGCCCGAGCGGCGCCTCCCAGGTGAACCCGTAGTTGGGCGGGCCGATGACGGGATAGTTGAAGGAGTCGGTGTCGGCGACCGGGTCGCCGGCTCGCACCTCGACGCCGAACAGCTTGCACAGCAGCGGCGCGAAGATCGCGATCAGGACGAAGACCAGCACGATCCCGGCGCAGACCATCGCGACCTTGTCGGAGAGCAGCCGGTCCATGGCGATCCGCATCGGCGAGCGGCCGGCGACCTCGCCGGAGCTCGGCTCCGGATTGATCTCGGGATCAGGGCCACCCTGGATCAACACTTCGGACACAGTCATACGCTCGGATCTCCGTTCGAATGCCTTGGGCTCGGCTCGCCCAAGACCAGATCACTTGGCGCAGTCCCGAACCAGCGCTGGCTCAAGTTATGCCAACTTCGGACGGTTGGGACCGCCCTACAGATAACGGTTCGATACCGACGTGATGTGTGACACATTCGTAACAAAGACGGCCCGCAGCCGATGGCTGCGGACCGTCTTTCGTGATCCTGCTGAAACGCGGAAGATTCTCAGGCGCGACCGCGGGTGTTGTTCGCCAGGTCGTACCAGGTGTCGGCGTACCCCGGACCCTCGCCAGGGACCTCTGCCGGGCTCGCGCCCGGGTCCGGTGCGCCGAACTCGTCGACGCCCAGGAGCGGGGCGGTCACCGGCTTCTCCGGGTGCTGGTGGATCTCGCCCGGGAAGTGGCAGGCGACCTTGTGCTTCTTGCCGATCTGCAGCAGCGGCGGCTCGACCACGGAGCAGATGTCCTTGGCGAACGCACAGCGGGTGCGGAAGTGACAGCCCGAGGGCGGGTTGATCGGCGACGGTACGTCACCCTCCAGCCGGATCCGCTCACGACGGCCACCGATGGCGGCCTGCTTCACGTCCGGCACCGCGGAGAGCAGCGCCTGCGTGTAGGGGTGGTGAGCGTGCTCGTAGATCGACTCTCGGTCACCGATCTCCACGATCTTGCCGAGGTACATCACCGCGACCTCGGGGCAGAAGTGGCGGACGATGGCGAGGTCGTGAGCGATGAACAGGAAGGAGATGTCGAACTCCTTCTGCAGGTCCTGCAGAAGGTTGATCACCTGGGCCTGGATCGACACGTCGAGCGCGGAGACCGGCTCGTCGGCGACGAGCAGCTTCGGCTGCAGGGTCAGCGCCCGGGCGATACCGATGCGCTGGCGCTGACCGCCGGAGAACTCGTGCGGGTAGCGGTTGTAGTGCTCCGGGTTGAGGCCGACGATCTCGAGCAGCTCCTGGACCCGGTTGAGCACCTTGTTCTTCGGCACCATGTTGTGGATCCGCAGCGGCGCGCCGATGATCGAGCCGACCGTGTGACGCGGGTTCAGCGACGTCGACGGATCCTGGAAGATCATCTGGATCTCGCGGCGCATCGGGTGCAGCTGCTTGCCCGTGTAGTTGGCGATGTCGGTGCCCTCGAAGTTGATCTTGCCTTCGGTGGGCTTGTAGAGCCGGGTCACCATCCGCCCGGTGGTGGACTTGCCGCAGCCAGACTCACCGACGAGGCCGAGGGCGGTGCCCTTGGCGACCTCGAAGGAGACCCCGTCCACCGCCTTGACGTGGCCGACCGTACGCCGGATCACGCCGCTGCCCTTGACCGGGAAGTGCATCTTCAGGTTCTCGACCGACAGCACCGTCTCGGTGCTCGCCGGTGCCACCGAGGTCTCGGTGGCAGTCGTGGTGTCGCTCATCAGTCCTCCACCAGGTCAGGGGCGATCTCGGGCAGGATCTCTGCCTCGTAGACCTCGTCGGCGTTCTTGATGTGGCAGCGCTTGACGTGGTTGCCACCGCTGTTGGCGGGGGTGAGGTCCGGCAGGGTCGTCCGGCACAGGTCACCGCCCACCTTCGCCACGTGGTCGCAGCGCGGCTCGAACGCGCATCCCGGCGGCGGGTTGAGCAGCGACGGCGGGTTGCCCCGGATCGGGATCAGCTTGGCCTCGGTCGATGCCGTCAGGTCCGGCACGCTGGAGAGCAGACCCCAGGTGTAGGGCATCTCCGGGTTGGTGAGGATCTCCTTGCCCGGGCCGTACTCGACCGCGCGGCCGGCGTACATCACGAGTACGTCGTCAGCCATCTCCGCCACGACGCCGAGGTCGTGGGTGATGATGATGATCGCCGCGTCGAAGTCGCGCTGCAGGTCCTGGAGCAGGTCGAGGATCTGGGCCTGGACGGTCACGTCGAGAGCGGTGGTCGGCTCGTCGGCGATGAGCAGGCTGGGGTTGTTGATCAGCCCCATCGCGATCATCGCGCGCTGGCGCATACCGCCGGAGAACTGGTGCGGGTAGTCGTCCACGCGACGGTCGGGCTGCGGGATGCCGACGCGGTCGAGCATCTCGATGGCGCGCTTGCGCGCCTCCCTCTTCGTCACGTCGTTGTGGACCTGGTAGGCCTCCATGATCTGGTTGCCCACCGTGTAGTAGGGATGCATCGCGGAGAGCGGGTCCTGGAAGATCATCGCCACGTCGCGGCCGCGGCGCTTGCGCATCTCCTCGTTGCTCACCTTGAGCAGGTCGACCCCGTCGAGCAGGATCTCGCCGCTGAGCTTGGCGTTGGTGCCTCGGTGCAGCCCCATGATCGCCGAGCTGGAGACCGACTTGCCGGAGCCGGACTCGCCCACGATGCCGAGCGTCTTGCCGCGCTCGAGGTCGAAGGAGAGGCCGTCGGTCGCCTTGACGATGCCGTCGGAGGTGGTGAAGTGGACCTTCAGGTCCCGCACCGAGAGGAACGCGCCATCCTTGGTCGGCGTCGCCCCGTGCGTCTTGGAAAGGTCAGTCATGGTTCAGATCCCTCCTCAGGCGACGCGCACGCGCGGGTCGATGAAGGCGTAGAGGATGTCGACGATGATGTTCGCGATGATCACCAGCGCGCCGAGGAGAAGCACCAACCCGATGATCGTCGGCAGGTCGTAGTTGGTGTTGGCCGTGACGGCGAGCTTCCCGAGACCGTAGTAATTGAACACGCTCTCGGTGATGATCGCTCCGCCCATGAC
>NZ_JBHVKN010000274.1:0-5731 GCF_042798075.1 Nocardioides sp. NPDC057772 | reverse complement strand
CGAGCGACGTCTCGGCGAGTTCGGGTCAGACCGGGACGAGCTCCACGGCACCGACGGCGTAACGGGCCAGGATCGTGCGGGCCACCTCGGGGTGGGCGCCCATCGGGTCGCTGACCGCCACGGCGCCGGCCTCGAGGGCGAGCTCCTTGGCGCGGTCGGGCAGCTGCCCGGGAGCCAGGAAGAGCATGCCGACGGCGATGTGGCGGCGGCCCTCGGCGCGGAAGGCACGGACGGCCTCGCCGGTCGCGGGCGGAGCAGCCGAGGCGTACGCGGCCACGACCGGCAGCTTGTGGTGGGCACCCCAGATCCGGGCCAGGCGAGCCACGGACTGGTTGGCCAGCGAGTCCGAGGAGCCGGCGGCGGCCAGGACCAGCGCGTCGAGCTCGCGGACCCGGGCAGCCTTCAGGGAGGCCCGCAGACGCTCGTCGAGCACCTGCAGGAAGACGCTCTCGAGGCCGAGGATCGCGCTGGTGTGGATCCGCAGGCCGGCGTGACGGGCGGTGGCCTCGGCGATGACCGAGGGTACGTCGACGCGGGCGTGGAACGCCTCGGTCAGCAGGAGCGGCACGACGACGATCTCGTCGTGGCCGGCCTTGACGAGCTTGTCGATGACGGCCTGGAAACGGGGCCGGGAGTGGTCGAGGAAGGCGGCTTCGATGCGGAGGTCGGGGCGCAGGGCGCGTACCTCGGCGACGAGGGCGTTGATGGTCGCGGCGGACTGCGGATCGCGGCTGCCGTGAGCCAGGGCTACCAGAGCGGGAGCTGCCATTGTCTTCATCCTTCGGGTGTTGCAGGGAGTCGGAAAGTCTGTGGAGAGGTCAGGCGTGGATGCCGCACTCGGTCTTGCCGGTGCCGGCCCATCGCCCGCTGCGCGGGTCCTCGCCGGGGGCGACCCGGCGGGTGCACGGCGCGCAGCCGATCGAGGGATACCCGTCATAGACGAGCGGGTTCACGAGCACTCCGTTGTCCTCGATATATCGCTCGACCTGCTCGTCGGACCATCGCGCCATCGGCGAGACCTTGACCTTCTGGCGCTTGGCGTCCCAGCCGATGACCGGGGCGATGACCCTGTTCTTCGTCTCCGCGCGGCGCAGACCGGTGGCCCAGGCGTCGTAGGAGGCGAGCGAGTCGGCCAGGGGCTTGACCTTGCGCAGCGCGCAGCACAGGTCGGGGTCGGTCCGGTAGAGGTCCTTGCCGTACTCCGCGTCCTGCTCCGCGACGCTCTGCACAGGGGTGATCGTCAGCAGGTTGACCGGCATCGTCGCCGCGACCGCGTCGCGGGTGCCGATCGTCTCGATGAAGTGGTAGCCGGTGTCGAGGAAGACCACGTCGATCCCGGGCACGACCTTGGAGGCCAGATGCGCGAGGACCGCGTCGCCCATCGAGGACGTGATCGCGAACCGCTCGCCGAAGGTGGCGGCGGCCCACTCGATGATCGTCTCGGCCGGGGCGAGCTCGAGCTCGGCTCCCCAGTGGGAGACGATCTCGCGCAGCTCCTCGGGCGTACGTCCCTCGGTGTCCACCGCGCGGTTGGCGCGGGCGGCTGCTGTGCTGACGCTCATGCGTGCGCCTCCTTCGTGACGGTCCGAGAGATCTGTCCCAACGACTTCAGCTGGAAGGCCCGCAGGCAGGCGCGGCACTCCCAGGACCCGTGCGCCGCCTCGTGGGGCCACAGGTCGGTCTCCCCGCAGAACGGGCAGTGGAACGGCGTACCCGCGCGAGAGCTCATGCGGGCACCTCGCTCAGGGTCTTCTCGCCGCGCAGCAGCACCTCGTCGGCGCGTGCGGTCCAGGCCGAGAACGTCTCGCCCTCGGTCCGGTCGGCCAGGTAGTTGACCACCAGGGCGGAGATGTAGTCGTCGAGCCCAGCGGAGGTGACCTTGTGGGCCCGCAGCTTGCGGCCGAAGTTGGCGGTCAGGCCGGTCGCGCCGCCCAGGTGCACCTGGAAGCCCTCGACCTGGTTGCCGTCGTCGTCGAGGACGAGCTGGCCCTTGAGGCCGATGTCGGCGACCTGGGTGCGGGCGCAGGCGTTGGGGCAGCCGTTGACGTTGACGGTGATCGACGCGTCGAGCTCCGGGAACCGCGACTCGAGCGAGGCGATCAGGTCACGGGCGCGGTCCTTGGTGTCCACGATCGCGAGCTTGCAGAACTCGATGCCGGTGCAGGCCATCGTGTTCTGGCGCCAGTTGGAGGGTCGCGCCGAGAAGCCGATCGCGTCCAGCTCGGTGACCAGGTCCTCGACGACCTCGGGCGAGACCCCGATCAGCACGACCTTCTGGTACGGCGTGAGCCGGGCGCCCTCGACGGCGAACTTCTCCATCACGCCGGCGAGCTCGACCAGGTGGGTGCCGGAGATGCGGCCCGCGACCGGGGCCAGACCGACGTACTTCTTGCCGTCCTTCTGGTCGTGGATGCCGACGTGGTCGCGGTGGCCCAGTGGCGACTCGGGGGAGGGGTTGGAGATCAGCTCGCGGTCGAGGTACTCGTTCTCGAGCACCTCGCGGAACTTCTCCTTGCCCCAGTCGGCGACCAGGAACTTCAGCCGCGCCCGCGAGCGCAGCCGGCGGTAGCCGTAGTCGCGGAAGATGCCGGCCACGCCGGCCCACACGTCGGCGACCTCCTCGAGCGGCACCCATACGCCGAGCTTCTCGGCCAGACGCGGGTTGGTGGAGAGACCGCCGCCGACCCAGACGTCGAAGCCGGGGCCGTGCTCGGGGTGGACGGTGCCGACGAAGGCGATGTCGTTGATCTCCGGTGCCACGTCGTGCGACGGGTGGCCGGTCAGCGCGGTCTTGAACTTGCGCGGGAAGTTCGAGAAGGCGGGGTCGCCCAGGTAGCGCGACTCGATCTCGCGCAGCGCCGGGGTGCCGTCGATGATCTCGTCGGCGGCGACGCCGGCGACCGGGGAGCCGAGGAACGGGCGCGGCGAGTCGCCGCAGGCCTCGGTCGAGTGCAGCCCGACCTCCTCCAGGCGCGACCAGATCTCCGGGACGTTCTCGATCTCGATCCAGTGGTACTGGATGTTCTCGCGGTCGGTGATGTCGGCCGTGTCTCGCGCGAAGTCGATGCCGATCTGACCGAGCGTGCGCACCGCGGCGGAGGAGAGGAGCTTGCCGTCGGAGCGGACCCGCATCATGAAGTAGCGGTCGTCGAGCTCCTCTTCCTCGAGGATCGCCGTCTTGCCGCCGTCGATCCCGGGCTTGCGCTGGGTGTAGAGGCCGAACCAGCGGAAGCGACCGCGCATGTCCGCCGGGTCGATCGAGTCGAACCCGCGCTTGGAGTAGGTGTAGAGGATCCGGTCGCGAACGTTGAGCGGGTCGTCGTTCTTCTTCGACTCCTCGTTCTTGTTCAGCGGCTCGGTGTAGCCGAGGGCCCACTGACCCTCGCCCTTCTTGGGCCGGGGGATCTCGGTCCGGGTGGCGCGCTTGGCCTGAAACCGGTTGTCGCTCATGTCAGAGAAACCTTTGCGTCGGTCGTGGACGCACGGCGGAGCAGGGACGTGCTCGCGGCGAGCGCCCGGGATGTCTGTCGGGCGGCGGGCCAGCGGCTCGACGCGGTGGGATGCGGAGCGCTGGGCGTCAGTGGCGCCAACAGATCGAGCTGCGGATGCGGCAATAGTCCACGTGGCGTCGAACCACGAGGTGCGCATGTGTTGCAGCAGTGACCATGTCAAGGAGTCTCAGGGAGCGGACGGCGCTCACGCAATCTGGAATCCCGATATATGAGACGTCGGTCCGTTATGTGGGACGTTCTCGCTTGTTCACGCGTGCGATGTGTCCGAGGTCACCATCTGGTCACGCTTCCTTAACTCAGTTGAGGGAGCGGTCATTCCCGCGGGCGGTGATAGGGGGCGTACGCAACGCACCGGACGACCACGATGCTGCTCTCGCCCGCGCGGCTGACTAGGCTGTGATCCATGAGCGATCTGTCTGCCCCGGTGAATTCAGGCACTGTGAGTTCTGCCTACAACCAAGCCCTCGAGGTCATCGCCTCCGTGGAGCCCCGCATCGCCGAGGCGACCAAGCAGGAGCTCGCTGACCAGCGCGCCAGCCTCAAGCTGATCGCCAGCGAGAACTACGCCAGCCCCGCCACCCTGATGACGATGGGCACCTGGTTCTCCGACAAGTACGCCGAGGGCACCGTCGGTCACCGGTTCTACGCCGGCTGCCAGAACGTCGACACCGTCGAGTCGATCGCGGCCGAGCACGCCCGCGAGCTCTTCGGCGCCGAGTACGCCTACGTGCAGCCGCACTCCGGCATCGACGCCAACCTGACGGCGTACTGGGCCATCCTCGCCCACCGGGTCGAGGGCCCGTGGCTGGAGAAGATGGCCGTCAAGAACATGAACGAGCTCTCCGAGGCCGACTGGGAGACGCTGCGTGCCGAGCTCGGCAACCAGCGCCTGCTCGGCATGAGCCTCGACGCCGGCGGTCACCTCACCCACGGTTTCCGCCCGAACATCTCGGGCAAGATGTTCCACCAGAACCAGTACGGCACCGACCCCGAGACCGGCCTGCTCGACTACGACGCGCTGCGCGCCAAGGCGCGCGAGTTCCAGCCGCTGATCATCGTGGCCGGTTACTCCGCCTACCCGCGCCGGGTGAACTTCGCCAAGATGCGCGAGATCGCCGACGAGGTCGGCGCCACCTTGATGGTCGACATGGCCCACTTCGCCGGCCTCGTCGCCGGCAAGGTGTTCCAGGGCGAGGAGAACCCGGTTCCCTACGCCCACGTCGTCACCTCGACCTCCCACAAGTCGCTGCGCGGCCCGCGCGGTGGCTTCATCCTGGCCACCGAGGAGTACGCCCCGAGCGTCGACCGCGGCTGCCCGATGGTCCTCGGTGGCCCGCTCAGTCACGTCATGGCCGCCAAGGCCGTCGCCTTCGCCGAGGCGAAGCAGGAGAGCTTCCAGACCTACGCCCAGCAGGTCGCCGACAACGCCAAGTCGCTCGCCGAGGGCTTCCTCAAGCGCGGCGCCAAGCTCGTGACCGGTGGCACCGACAACCACCTGGTCCTCCTCGACGTCACCAGTTTCGGCCTCACCGGCCGCCAGGCCGAGTCGGCGCTGCTCGACTCCGGCGTGGTCACCAACCGCAACTCGGTCCCGGCCGACCCGAACGGCGCCTGGTACACCTCGGGCATCCGCCTCGGCACCCCGGCCCTGACGACCCGCGGCTTCGGCGCCGACGAGTTCGACCGCGTCGCCGAGCTCATCGTCGACGTCCTCTCGAAGACGACCCCCGGCACCACGAAGGCCGGTGGCCCCTCCAAGGCGTCCTACGCCATCGCCGACGGTGTCGCCGACAACACCAAGGCCGCTGCTGCGGAGCTGCTCGCGAAGTTCCCGCTGTACCCCGGTCTCGACCTGGTGTGAGCTCGTGAGCGCCCCGAGAAGGCCCAGCACGCTCCCCGGCGTCGGGACCCCGACGGTGGGCCCGACGGCGGAGGTGCGTGTCGTCGTCGAGGAGGAGTGGCCGGCGCTCAAGCACGTGCGTCTCGCGGCTCTGCAGGACACCCCTGAGGCCTACTGGGACTCCTACGAGGAGGTCGCCGCCTGGCCTGACGAGCGCTGGCGGCTCTGGGCGGCGTCCGGCGCCGCCGTCATCGCCTGGGTCGGAGACAAGCCGTCCGGGCTCGCTGCCGGGATCATCCACGACGACGAGCACCACATGATCTCGATGTGGCTGGCCCCCGACGCCCGTGGCCACGGTCTCGCCGAGGCGCTCGTCCAC
>NZ_JBHVKN010000273.1:0-5745 GCF_042798075.1 Nocardioides sp. NPDC057772 | reverse complement strand
CTCGGGGTCCGCGGTGGTCACGCGGCGCCCTCCCCTCGCCTTGCGGAAGGCCTCCTGCAGCTTCTTCGCACTGGCTCCCTGCCCCTCCAGTACCTGACCGGGGGAGGAGTGCCACTCCGCGCCGTCGTACTCGACAGCCGCGAGAAGGTCCTCGTTGGCCAGATCGAGACGCGCGACGAACTCACCGGTCACGGTGGACACCTCGACCTGCGGCGTCATCGGGAACCTCGCTTGATGGCAACGCAGACCGAGAACCGCTTCGGGCGGTGACTCGAACCGGCCGTCCGCCAGCGGGCCGATCCCGCGGAGCGTGGTGACCCACCGTTGGCCACGGAACCGCTCGATTCCCTCGATGAACTCCTCCGGCTCGTACGCACCGAGTCGGTGCATCATCGAGACTCCGGCGATCGCCTCGTCAGGCCAGCGGACGCGTCCGAGATCCCAGGCCGTACGCAGAGCGGTGGTGACCCGCAGACCTCCGATCTCGTTCGTCTCACTGTCTTGCACGTCGCGTTCGCCGCTGCTGGCGATGTCGTTGCGGAGGCGGCCGCGACCGGCAGGCCGAAAGAACGAGAGCGGCCGAAGGCTGATGTGCTCACCAGGAGCGAGGATCATCTCGGCTCCGAGGAGCCAGCCGGCATGTCGGTCGACGACGATGCAGTCGGCAGGCGCGACCAGTCTCAAGCACGCAGCGCGGACGGCGAGAGAGTCGCCCGCCTCGGTGGCCAGATATACGCCCTTGATGGGGCGGCGCACGAGGCCCGTCTCGAGCAGCTTTCCGAGCCGCCTCCGTGAGATCCCGGCTTCCCGCGCCATCTTGAAGGTGAACGGCTCGGTCGACGGCAACGGGAAGGTGCTCCCGAGGCTTCCGTTGAACAGCATCTCGTTGATGTCCATGCCCAGAGTCTGAAAGGTCGCCTTCGACACCGCCACCGGACATCAGGGGCTGTGGAAAAGTCTGTGGACAACGTGGGGCTGACGCGCCGACTCGGGTCGTTCGAGCGGGACTGATGCGCCGGGTCGGCGCCTCTGCCTGGGACAGATGCGCCGACTCGGGGGAGTTGGGTCAGCAGGTGGGGCCGAAGATCGACTCGGCGTACTCCGGGTGGTCGACGAACGGGTTCCGGTTGTGCTGGTAGGTCGAGTAGATCTTGTTGTTGCGGGTGCGCTCGGCGGTGGTGACGGGGTCGGCGTTGTGCCAGCCGAGGAGGACGCAGACCTTGCCGAGGTAGTTGGTCGAGCCGTTGATGGAGTTGTTGACCTCCAGGTCGGCGAAGCCGTCGTCGCCGTTGTAGCGCACGGCCATGTAGAGGATGCCGCGGGCCAGGTCGCCCTTCACGCTGTCGCGTGGCTCGAAGGAGTCGGCGTCGGTCCAGCAGTCGCTGCACTCCGCGACGGCCGACCCACCGAGGTCGAAGTCCTTGCTGCCGCGGGTGGCGTTAACGGTGACGTCCTCGGGGCGGAGGTGGTGCACGTCGGTGCCGGGACCGTTGCTGGTGCCGAAGTCGCCGCGGCTCTGCGGCCAGGTGTGCTCGCGGTTCCAGTTGTCGGCGTCGCCGCCGTTGTTGGTCTTCGGCGTGGAGACGCCGGAGTAGAACTCGATCACGTTCGCGGAGTTGTTCGGGTCCTGGTCGAGCACCTTCAGCGCCTCCCACACCGCGCTGTAGGACAGCGTGGTGTGGCCGTCGATGATGTTGTGCAGCGCCGACTTCAGCGACGAGCCGGACAGGCCGGCGGCCGAGTCGTAGTAGCCCGCCGGGATGTTCGGGTCCGGGGTGGGGCTGGTGGTCGGGGTGGGTGTCGGGGTCGGCGTGGACCCGGAGAACGCGAAGGCGGTGGCGTTCTTGTGCCCCGGGTGGGAGAAGTACGCCGTCAAGGTGCCGGTGACGTCGATCTGGCGGCCCTTCAGGCTCGGGTTGGAGCGCAGCCCCCAACTGCTGCGGAAGGCGTCGGGGATCTGCACGTAGAGCATCCTCGACGTGCTGGTCTCCGAGGCCGAGTCGGCGATCGCGAGCGCGTAGTCGTTGGGGTAGTTGCTGGTCACGACGGTGTTCGTCGCGGTGGGTTGGCCGACGATGTAGCCACGTACGGTCGCCGTCGAGCCGTTCTGGGTGGCGATCGCCGTGGATACGGTGATCGTGGCCGCCTGGGCCGGGGCGGTCGTGATCACGACCGCCATGAAGCTCGCCAGGGCGAGGGCAACGAGGCTGGCCAGGGTCAGGCGCAGCCGCCGAGAGGCGCTGAAGGACATGCTCGGATGGTGGCAGTCGGCAGGTGCGCGTGGAACCCGCTGCGGCAAAGATTTACCTGCCGTTAGCAACCTGGGTAACGGAGTTCCCGAGACATTTGCGCCGACTCGGCGCTTCCGGGTGGGACAGTCGCGCCGAGTCGGGTGGGGGTCAGAGCTTGGACGCGGCCGCGCGGTCCAAGAACCAGGTCGTCTCGTTGGTGCCGACGACGCCGGTGGCGGGGATCTCGCTGATCGGGGCGCCGGCGTGGGCCTTGGCCACGGCCTCGGCCTTGCCTTCGCCGCTGACCAGGAACCAGACGGTCGAGGACCGTCGCAGGGCCTCGAAGGTGAAGGTGATCCGCTCGGGCGGAGGCTTGGGCGAGCCGGTGACGCCGACAGCGATCGCGTCCTTCGCGTCGAGCTGCGGGAAGCCGGGGAAGAGCGAGGCGATGTGGCCGTCGGGGCCGACGCCCAGCATCAGGATGTCGAAGCCACCCGAGCCGTGGCTGCGTACGTCCTCGGAGAACTGCGCCGCGGCCTCGTCGACGCTCAGGCCGGAGTCGGTGGACGGCATCTCGTGGATACGGTGGTCGGGGACGCCGACCTCGGTCAGGAAGGCGGCGCGGGCCTGGCCGGCGTTGCGGTCGGGGGAGTCGGCGGCGACGTAGCGCTCGTCGCCGAAGAAGAACTCGACCGCGCCCCAGTCGACGCCCGACTCGGGAGCCAGGCGCGCGATCTCACGGTGGATGGCCTCGGCGATGGTGCCGCCGGTGAGGCCGATGGTGGGTACGTCGCCGGCGGCCTGCAGGTCGGCCAGGCGACTGAGGAACTCCCCGGCCACCGCCGAGGCCAGCGCCTCGGCGGTGTCGTGGACCTCGATGAGTGACTCGGGATGACCGTCGCGGGTCGTCACGCTCGCTTCTCTCTGTAGTAGGCGATGAGGGACTGGGTGGAGGTGTCCTGCTGCTCGGCGGTCTTCGCGTCACCGGAGACGGCCGGGCTGATCTGCAGGGCGAGCTGCTTGCCGAGCTCGACTCCCCACTGGTCGAAGGAGTCGATGCCCCACACCACACCCTGGGTGAAGGTGATGTGCTCGTAGAGGGCGATCAGCTGACCCAGCACACCAGGGGTCAGCGACGGAGCCATGATCGATGTGGTCGGCCGGTTGCCGGAGAAGACCCGCGCGTTGACGATGTTCTCCGCGGTGCCCTCGGCGCGCACCTCCTCGGCGGTCTTGCCGAAGGCCAGCGCCTGGGTCTGGGCGAAGAAGTTGGCCAGGAACAGCTCGTGCACGTCGATGTCGCCGTCCGCGAGCGGATAGGCGGGGTTCGCGAATGCGATGAAGTCCGCCGGGATCAACTTGGTGCCCTGGTGGATGAGCTGGTAGAACGCGTGCTGGCCGTTGGTGCCGGGTTCGCCCCAGAACACCTCGCCGGTCGCCGAGGTCACCGCGGTGCCGTCCCAGCGCACCGACTTTCCGTTCGACTCCATGGTCAGCTGCTGCAGGTACGCAGGGAACCGGTGCAGCAGCTGGGAGTAAGGGAGCACGGCGTGGGTCTGAGCGTCGAAGAAGTTGACGTACCAGACGTTCAGGAGACCCATCAGGGCCGGCACGTTCCGGGCGAGCTGTGTCGTGCGGAAGTGTTCGTCGATCGCATGGAAGCCACCGAGGAACTCGGTGAACCCCTCGGGCCCGATGGCGATCGCCAGCGAGGTGCCGATGGCGGAGTCGACCGAGTAGCGGCCGCCGACCCAGTCCCAGAAGCCGAAGGCGTTCTCCGGGTCGATCCCGAAGTTCGCGACCTTGTCGAGCGCCGTCGAGACCGCCACGAAGTGCTTCTTCACGGCGTCGGCGGCGTCCACGTCGTCGCCGAGGGCGTCGAGCAGCCAGGCGCGCGCCAGGCGGGCGTTGGTCAGCGTCTCCAGCGTCGAGAAGGTCTTCGAGGAGACGATGAACAGCGTCGTCGCCGGGTCCAGCCCCTTGAGCGTCACGCCCGCGTCGGTCGGGTCGATGTTGGAGATGAACCGGCACTCGATCTCCGGGTGGCGGAACGGCTCCAGCGCCTCGTAGGCCATCACCGGTCCCAGGTCGGAACCACCGATGCCGATGTTGACGACCGTGCGGATCCGCTCACCGGTGACGCCCTTCCACTCGCCGGACCGGACCCGGTCGGCGAACGCGAAGACCTTCTTCAGCGTCTCGTGGACCCCGGGGACGACGTCGGTGCCGTCGACGGTGAGGGACGCGTCGGCGGGAAGGCGCAGCGCGGTGTGGAGCACCGCGCGGTCCTCGGTGACGTTGATGTGCTCGCCGGCGAGCATCGCGTCCCGCCGAGCCTCCAGGCCGACCTGCTCGGCCAGCGCCAGCAGGTCGGCGAGGAGCTCGTCGGTGAGGAGGTTCTTGGAGAGGTCGACGTGGAGGTCGGCCGCCTCGAAGGTGAAGCGCGAGGCCCGGCCGGGATCATCGGCGAACCACGAGCGCAGGTCGGGCTCGAAGCCGTCCCGTCGCTCGGTGAGTGCCTTCCAAGCGTCCGTCGTCGTCGCGTCGACCGGGCCCCCGCTCACGCGCCTGCCTCCGTAGCGCAAGCGCCAGAATACGGACGCAGCCGCGTGATGCTTGGACGGTTCACTCGCTGACGCTCGCTCACTACTTGACCGCCTCGATCTGGCCCTTGACGGTGTCGACGAGCTCGACCCAGGAGGCCTTGAACTTGTCGACACCCTCGGTCTCGAGCACCTCGAAGACGTCGTCGAGGTCGACCCCGACCGAGCGCAGCGACTCGAAGACGGCAGCGGCCTCGGCGGCCTTGCCGGTGACGACGTCGCCCTTGACCTCACCGTGGTCGGCGAAGGCCTCCATGGTCTTCTCCGGCATGGTGTTGACCGTGTCGGCCACGACCAGGTCGGTGACGTAGAGGGTGTCGGGGTAGTCCGGGTTCTTGACGCCGGTCGAGGCCCACAGCGGCCGCTGGGCGTTCGCTCCGGCCTCGGCCAGCGCGGTCCAGCGCTCGCTGTCGTGGACCTCCTCGAAGGCGGCGTACGCCGAGATGGCGTTGGCCACGGCGGCCTTGCCGAGCAGTGCGGTGGCCTCGGGGGTGCCGATGGCCTCGAGCCGCTTGTCGATCTCGGTGTCGACGCGGGAGACGAAGAACGAGGCGACGCTGCGGATGGTGGACAGGTCCTTGCCGGCCGCCTTGGCCTGCTCCAGACCGGTCAGGTAGGCGTCCATCACCGCGCGGTAGCGCTCGACCGAGAAGATCAGGGTCACGTTGACCGAGATGCCCTCGGCGATCGCCGCGGTGATCGCCGGGAGACCCTCGAGGGTCGCCGGGATCTTGATGAGCACGTTGGCGCGGTCGACCTCGGCCCACAGCGCCTTCGCGGAGGCGATGGTCCCGTCGGTGTCGTTGGCCAGGGTCGGCTCGACCTCGATCGAGACCCGGCCGTCGTCCTTGGTGGACTCGGCGACCGGGGCGAGGATGTCGCAGGCGTTGCGTACGTCGCGGGTGGTCAGG
>NZ_JBHVKN010000272.1:0-5817 GCF_042798075.1 Nocardioides sp. NPDC057772 | reverse complement strand
TCGCGGAGCGGCGGCCGTCGGTCCCTTGCGAGAGGTAGGCATGCCCGAGTTCACGATCGGTGAGACCGACTTCCTTCTCGACGGTGAGCCGTTCCGGATCCTCTCCGGCGCGCTGCACTACTTCCGGGTCCACCCCGACCACTGGGCGGACCGGATCGAGAAGGCCAGGCTGATGGGCCTCAACACCATCGAGACGTACGTCCCGTGGAACGCCCACAGCCCCCGCCCGGGCGTCTTCGACACCGACGGCATCCTCGACCTGCCGCGGTTCCTGCGCCTGGTGGGGGAGGCCGGCCTGCACGCGATCGTGCGTCCGGGGCCGTTCATCTGCGCGGAGTGGGACAACGGCGGGCTGCCGCCTTGGCTGTTCCGGGAGCCCGGCGTCGGCATCCGCCGCCACGAGCCACGCTTCCTCGACGCGGTCGAGAAGTACCTCCACCAGGTCCTCGCCCTCGTACGCCCGCACCAGGTCGACCTCGGCGGACCCGTGCTGCTGGTCCAGGTGGAGAACGAGTACGGCGCCTACGGTGACGACCGGGACTACCTGCAGGCCGTCGCGGACATGATCCGCGGCTCCGGTATCGACGTACCACTGGTCACCGTGGACCAGCCCGTCGACGCCATGCTCGCCGCCGGAGGTCTCGACGGGGTGCTGCGTACGAGCTCCTTCGGGTCTGACAGCGTGAACCGCTTGCGCACCCTCCGCGAGCACCAGCCGACCGGGCCGCTGATGTGCATGGAGTTCTGGGACGGCTGGTTCGACCACTGGGGCGGCCGGCACCACACCACCCCGGTGGAGAAGGCCGCCGAGGAGCTCGATGCCCTCCTCGCCGCCGGGGCCTCGGTCAACGTCTACATGTTCCACGGCGGCACGAACTTCGGTCTCACGAGCGGCGCCAACGACAAGGGGATCTACCGGCCGACGGTGACCTCCTACGACTACGACGCTCCGCTGGACGAGGCCGGGAACCCGACCGCGAAGTACTTCGCGTTCCGCGACGTCATCGCCCGCTACGCCCCGGTGCCGACCGAGACCCCGGGCTTGGCCGTTCCTGCACCTGAGCAGACCGTGGCGTTGGGCGAGCCGGTGCGCCTGTTCGAGGATCCGGCTGCGTGGGGCTCCTGGAGTCGTTGGGAGTCGCCCCCGGTGTTGGACGAGCTGGAGACGGACACCCGTCTGGCGGTCTACCGGACCGAGCTGCCGGGCGACGGCCCGGGCGTTCTCACCCTCGGCGAGGTACGTGACCGGGCCGCCGTCTTCCTCGACGGCGCCCCGGTCGGCGTCCTCGAACGGGAGCACCACGAGCGGGCGATCGCGCTCCCGCGCGGGCGCGGCCGGCTGGAGCTTGTCGTCGAGGACCAGGGCCGGGTCAACTACGGTGCCCGCATCGGTGAGCACAAGGGCCTCGTCGGGCCGGCCCTGCTCGACGGGGTGCCGCTCACGGACTGGGAGGTCCTGGCCATCGACCTCGACCGGGTGCCGCGCCTGTGGGAGGGCCCATCTGGCGGCCGAAGCTCCGGGGTCGGGCCCACCGCCTGGCGCGCACACTTCTCGGCCGAGCCCGACGTCGACCTCTTCCTCGACACCACCGCCTGGGGCAAGGGCATCGCCTGGGTCAACGGCTTCTGCCTGGGCCGCTACTGGCGCCGCGGGCCGCAGCACACCCTCTTCGTTCCTGGCCCGCTGCTGCGGCCCGACCGCAACGAGCTCGTCGTGCTGGAGCTGGACGGGCTCGCCGATCCGACGGCCCGGTTCGTCGCCGGGCCGTCCTTGGGGCCGCTCGAAGACTGAGTCCCCGCTTGGGCCTGCGGGATCATGGACCCATGAACCGACTTGGCGCCGCGACGAGCCCGTACCTCCAGCAGCACAAGGACAATCCCGTCGACTGGTGGGAGTGGTCGCCCGACGCGTTCGAGGAGGCCCGGCGGCGGGACGTACCCGTCCTGCTGTCGGTCGGGTACGCCGCCTGTCACTGGTGCCACGTGATGGCGCACGAGTCGTTCGAGGACGAGACGACCGCGGCGTACATGAACGAGCACTTCGTCAACATCAAGGTCGACCGGGAGGAACGGCCGGACGTGGACGCGGTCTACATGGCGGCGACGACGGCGATGACCGGGTCGGGCGGGTGGCCGATGACGGTCGTGCTCGACCACGACGGCAACCCGTTCTTCGCGGGCACCTACTTCCCGGACATGCCGCGCCACGGGCAGCCGGCGTTCACGCAGGTGCTGCAGGCGCTCTCCGAGGCGTGGACGCAGCGGCGCTCGGAGATCGGGGCGGTGGCGGACAACGTACGTCAGCACCTGGCCAACATCTCCGGGACAGCCGGGGCCGTGGGCGACTGGCAGGTCGACGTCGACGCCGCGGTGGAGAAGCTGGCGGGGGAGTTCGACCCGATGGCGGGCGGGTTCGGGGGCGCCCCGAAGTTCCCGCCGTCGATGGTGCTGGAGTTCCTGCGGCGGGTCGCCGGGTCGCTCGGAGCGGACTCCCGGGTCTCGCACATGCTCTCGCGGAGCGTCGCCGCGATGGCCGGTGGCGGGATCTACGACCAGATCGGAGGCGGATTCGCGCGTTATGCCGTGGACCGCGGCTGGGTGGTGCCCCACTTCGAGAAGATGCTCTACGACAACGCCCAGCTGATCGGCCTCTACGCCCGGCTCGGCACCGAGCTCGGCGACCGGGTCGCCCGGGAGAGCGCCGACTGGATGATCCGCGAGCTCGGGACCGCCGAGGGCGGGTTCGCCTCCGCGCTCGACGCCGACAGCGAAGGGGTCGAGGGCAAGTTCTACGTCTGGACGCCGGCCGAGCTCGTCGAGGTGCTCGGTGCCGAGGACGGTGCCTGGGCGGCGGAGGTCTTCGAGGTGACCGAGGCGGGGACGTTCGAGCAGGGGGCTTCGACGCTGCAGCTGCGTCACCGGCCCGACGATCTCGAGCGGCTCGAGTCGGTCAAGGCGCGGCTCCTGGCGGCGCGCGGGGAGCGGGTGCGCCCGTCGCGCGACGACAAGGTCGTCGCCGCCTGGAACGGGCTCGCGATCAGCGGGCTGGTCGATGCCGGGCTCCTGCTCGGCGAGCCGAGGTACGTCGAGGCCGCTGTCGCGGCGGCGGAACTGCTGTGGCGGGTGCATGTCGGTTCATCAAGGTATGCAGCCGAACCGTCACATCCCGTGCGGAACTCCACGAGGGAAGCGCCGGTTGGCCTGCATACCTTGATGAACCGACACCCCGCCCGCCTCCTCCGCGTCAGCCGCGACGGCGTGGCCGGCGCGCACGCGGGAGTGCTGGAGGACTACGGCTGTGTCGCATCGGGGTTCCTGAGCCTGACGCAGGCGACCGGCGACGCCACCTGGCTCGACCGGGCCACGTCACTCCTCGACACCGCGCTGACCCACTTCCGCGCCGAGGACGGCGGCTTCTACGACACCGCCGACGACGCGGAGGCGCTGGTCACACGGCCCCGCGACGCCTCCGACAACGCCAGCCCCGGCGGCACGAGCGCGATGGTCCACGCGCTCGTCACCGCGCACGCGCTCACCGGGGAGGGCCGCTACCGCACGGCCGCCGAGGAGGCGCTCGCCGCGATCAGCACCCTGATGAACAAGGCGCCCCGGTTCGCCGGCTGGTCGCTGGCCGCGGCAGCGACGATGAAGAACGGTCCGCTCGAGATCGCGGTCGTCGGCCCGGCGGGGCCGGATCGCGACGCTCTCGAGGCGGTCGCCCGGCGCAAGCCGGGCGCGGTCGTGGTCGTCGCCGACGAGGCCCGCGAGGACATCCCGCTGCTGAGCAGCCGGACTCCGGTGGACGGGAGGGCGGCGGCGTACGTCTGTCGGGGTTTCGTCTGCGAGCGACCTGTCACGTCGGCGGACGAACTGGCGACGACACATACCTGATCCGGGGCAACTATGTGGCTCTCCCATATGTCGGCGAGCGCGTAGAAGTGTAACTTCGGTCACATGACGGTCGATGTGGTTGCGTTCCTGGAGTTGCTCGCCGGGGATGCCGCGGAGGCCGACTTCGAGGGGCCGTCGCAGGCTGCGCGAGCAGCCGGCGCGACGGTCGAGGAACAGGAGCGGATCGACTACGCCAAGCGTCTCGCGCTCCAGGTCAGAGACACCCTGGAGGCCCGCCGGCGGCGCGAGGGCGAGCTGGGGGCGCTGTTCGAGTCGGCCAACGACCTGGCGATGCTGACCAACCTGGAAGCGGTGCTGCAGGCGATCGTGACCCGGGCCAAGCAGCTGCTCAACAGCGACGTCGCCTACCTGACCCTCAACGACGAGCGCCGCGGCGAGTACATGCGGGTCACCGAGGGCATCCTGACCGCGGCCTTCCGCACGACCCGGATCCCCTTCGGCATCGGGCTCGGCGGCCTCGTCGCCCAGACCATGAAGCCCTACTCGACCGCCGACTACATCCCCGACGAGCGCTTCCGGCACGCCCCCGACATCGACGCAGCCGTCAGCGGGGAGGGCATCCGCGCGATCATCGGCGTGCCTCTCCTGCTCGGCACCCAGGTGATCGGCGTCCTCTTCGCGGCCAACCGGACCGTACGTCCCTTCGGAACCGAGGCCAGCGCCCTGCTCGTCTCCCTGGCGGCCCACGCCGCGATCGCCGTCGACAAGGCCCGGCTCCTGGAGGAGACCCGAGCAGCGGTCGCCGAGCTCGAGGTCACCACCCGTCAGCTGCAGGCGCGCAACGAGGTCGTCGAGCGCGCCGCCGATGCCCACGACCGGCTCACCCGGATCGTCGTGGAGGGTGGGGGCGTCGACGATGTCGTACGCAGCGTCGCCGAGGTCCTCGGCGCCCGGGTCGTCGTGCTCGACCTCCACTGGGAGGTCATCGCGAGCAGCGCCCCGGACCAGCCCGTCTCCGACTACGAGGCGGCCGTGACCCGACGCAGCCTCGACCTGAGCCGCACTGCCGGCAGCGGCGACGTCTACGCCACCCCAGTGCTCGCCGGCGCCGAGCAGCTCGGCTCGATGCTGCTGGGACCGCGCGAGGTCGACCGCGAGGACGGCGATCTGGACGACGGCGACCAGCGGATCCTGGAGCGGGCGGCACTGGTCACGGCGCTGCTGCTGCTCTTCCGCCGCAGCGTCGCCGAGGCCGAGGGACGGGTGCGCGGCGAGCTCCTCGACGAGCTGCTCTCCGGCACCACCCCGGATCCGGAGACGCTGCGCGAGCGCGGCCGCCTGCTGCAGGCGGACCTGTCCAGGCCCTATGCCGTGGTGGTGGCCAACGTCCCCGGTGACCGGGCACGTGTCGGCCAGGCCGCGACCTTCGTCGCGGCGACCCACGACGGCTTCGCGGCGGTGCGGCAGGGGCAGGTCGTGCTGATCTTCCCCGACTGCGACGCCCGCGCGGCCGGCGAGCTGGTCGTCGAGGGACTGCGGCTATCGGCGGGTGCGCCGGTGACGGTCGGTGCCGCCGGCCCGGTGCCGGGGCCGCTGAGCAGCCCCGACGCCGTGGTGAAGGGATACGACGAGGCCCGTCGCTGCCTGGCGGCGGCGATGACCCTGGGCCGCGAGGGCCAGGTGGTCACCGCCGACGACCTGGGGTTCGTGGGGCTGCTGCTCGGCTCCGACGGCCACCCGGCGACGTACGTCTCCTCGCGGCTGGGCCCGGTGATCGACTACGACGCCGCGAAGGGGTCGAAGCTGGTCGAGACCCTGCGGGCCTACTTCGCCGCCGACCGCAACCTCACCCGCACCGCCGCGGCGCTGCACGTGCACGTCAACACCGTCACCCAGCGTCTGGAGCGCGTCACCCGGCTGTTGGGCAAGGGCTGGCAGGAGCCGGAGCGCCAGCTCGAGGTGCAG
>NZ_JBHVKN010000271.1:0-5866 GCF_042798075.1 Nocardioides sp. NPDC057772 | reverse complement strand
CCCGATCGGGAGACCGCCTTCGGCGTATCCGGATGTGTCAGAAGTCAGGCGTTGGCCTTCTTCTTGCCCGGTCCCTTGCGGTGCAGGTGAGCCGGGCCGATCTCGCCACCACGAAGCAGGTCGAGGCGCTCCTTGAGGATGTCCTCGAGCTCCTTCTCCGATCGCCGCTCCAGGAGCATGTCCCAGTGCGTACGCGCCGGCTTCTCGGCCTTCTCCTCCGGCTTGGCACCGGAGAGGTTGAGAGCCTCCATGCCGCAGCGCGGGCACTCCCAGATGGCCGGAACCTCGGCCTCGTCCGACATCGTGATCTCGAAGTCGTGGCCCTGCGGGCACCGGTAGGCCACCTGCTGGCGGCCCGCGAACTCGATCCCGCGTTCGTCCTCAAAACTTTGTCCGCCCAGTCGGGCGCCGCGCAACGTGCGCTCGGCCATGAAGCACCTCCTGAGTCGATCGTCCCCCGTTGAATGAGCTGAAGAGCGAGGCGGTCTGCGGACTCATGACGCAGGCCGGTCAGGCCTCTTCACACCAACAACGGTACAGAGGAGGTGATGATTCCGTGAATTGTCGAGATCCTCGCCGTGTTGTTCGACACAGGACCCGCCTGACCTGCGGATCCCCCTGAGAGAGTCCTGAGCGGGCGGTGTCCCGAAACCGCCAGCCGCCAGGAGCGCTCTCAGAGCCTCTCAGACCCTCTCGGGCGCCCGGTTGCCCGCCTGCTCGATGCCCTTGGCCGTGTTCACCAGCGCGAGCAGCCCACCACCGAGCACGAAGAAGGCGATCAGCGCCAGGATCGCGGGCCGGTAGGAGTCGGTGAGCTGGTAGACGAGCCCGAAGACCAGCGTGCCGAGCCACGAGGTGCCGCGGTCCATGGCGTGGTAGAGGCTGAAGTACTCGGCCTCCTTGCCTGCAGGGATGAACAGCGAGAAGTAGGACCGCGCCAGCGCCTGGGTGCCACCCATGACCAGGCCGATGCCGACCGCCACGACGAGCAGCGGTGCGAGGGACTGCTCCGGCACGAAGTAGGCCACCACCACGATGAGCATCCAGCCGCCCAGACCGCCGAGGATCACCCGCTTGGCGCCGAAGCTCTTCGCCAGCCGGCCGAAGAAGACCGCCCCGCCGACGGCTACGAACTGCACCAGCAGGTAGATGCCGAGCATCGTGCCGGTCTCGAAGCCGAGCTCCTCGACGCCGTACGTCGAGGCCGAGCTGATCACGGTCTGGATGCCGTCGTTGAAGAAGAGGTAGGCCAGCAGGAAGGTCAGCGCGACCGGGTACTGCGGCAGCTCCTTGAGGGTCGCGAACAGCTGTCCGAACGAGCGCGCCACCACGCCGCCGGAGACGTCCTCGACATCTGCCGGCTCGTGCCGGCGGATCCGGCGCCACGGGATGATGATGAACGCCGCCCACCACAGCCCGGCCGACAGCATCGAGATCCGCACGGCCAGCGCCGTGCCCAGCCCGAGCGGGTCGGCGAAGGTCACCAGGAGGAAGTTGATGGCGAGCAGCAGCCCGCCGCCGGCGTACCCGTAGGCCCAGCCGATCGAGGAGACCCGGTCGCGTTCGTTCTCGGTCGAGATCAGCGGAAGGATCGAGTCGCTGACGACCACCGCCGCACCTGCGCACAGGTTGGCGATGATGAACATGATCGATCCGAACCACCAGTTGTCCCCGGTCATGAAGAACAGCAGCGCCGCACAGAGCGCGCCGGCCCAGGCGAACCCGGCCATCAGGTCCGGCTTGCGCGAGGTGCGGTCGGCGATCGCACCCACGAGCGGGTAGATGATGGCTGAGAGGAGCGTGGAGAAGGTGATGACGTACGACGGCAGGGCTCCGGGTGCGATCGACAGGCCGAGCACGTCGATGCGGTTGTCGACGGCGGCGGCCTTGGCGATCTCGATCAGGTAGGGCGCGAACAGCACGCCCGCGACCGTCGTCTGGAAGGCGGAGACGGCCCAGTCGGTGAAGAACCAGCCCTTCTGCTCCCGTGCCCGCTCGACGGGCCTGAAGTCGCCGATCCCGGCTGATGTGGTCACTTCTCGGGCTCCTCGCCATGCTCTACGGATTCGGCCTCGTCGGTGGGCTCAGCCCGAGGCGGCTCAGCGTGAGACGGCTCAGCCTCCCACAGGCCACGCTCCTCCAGGAACGCTTTCAGTACGTCGGTGCGGTCGGTCATCAGGCCGTCGACGTCGCGCTCGATCAGACGCTTCATCTCGACCGGGTCGTCGATGGTCCAGACGTGGACCTCCTTACCGGCCTTGTGGGCGCGGCGCACCAGACCACGAGAGGCCACTCGGACGGACAGCGGGCCGATGAGGCGCTGACGGTGTGGGATCTGGAAGGCGTCGAACCGTCCGCCCGCGAGCCGCCTGGCGATTCCCGTGGTGGGAGCGAGCACGTAGGCCAGCACCTCCCGAGGGTTCGCCGAGGTCCGCACGCGCCCCTCGGTCAGGCGTCGGAACTCCTTGATCCGGCGAGCCGAGAAGGAGCCGACGATGACCGTGTCCTCGCGATCGGTCGCAGCGAGGAGCTCGGCCAGCGCACCGACCGCCCCGTCGGACTTGAGATCGATGTTGAAGGTGACCCCGGGGAACGCCTCGAAGAGCTCGGCCAAGGTCGGCACACCGTGCTGACCGCCGATGCGGGCGGCCTGCACCTCGGCGTACGTCATCTCCGCGATCAGGCCGCTGACGTCGGTCACCCGGTCGAGCGCCTCGTCGTGGAAGGCGAGCAGGACGCCGTCGCGGGTGACGTGCACGTCGGTCTCGAGATGGGTGTAGCCGAGCTCCACCGCATGCCGGAACGCCTCCATGGTGTTCTCCATCCCGACCAGGTCGGGATGGAGCGCTCCACCACGGTGCGCATAAGCGCGTACGCGTCGCTGCTGCTCCTTCACGGGGAGCATTAGACCACCGTCGCCGGTCTCGCAGTGTGGGAAGCGCCGCAGAGGTTGACGGGTACTTCGTGGGGTTGACGGGCACTGGAGCACCCGTCAACCCCAGGGATACCCGGTCGACCGGGTATCCCTGGGGCGCAGCTCAGATGTCGCGGAAGGCGGTGATGTTGGCGCCGAGCTGGTTGAGCCGCTCCGCGAGATCCTCGTAGCCGCGGGCGATGACGTAGGTCGAACGGAGCACCGAGGTGCCCTTCGAGGCGAGCATCGCGAGCAGCACGACGACGGCGGGACGCAGCGCCGGCGGGCAGACGATCTCGGTGCCGGAGAAGTGCGTCGGGCCCTCGATCATCACCCGGTGCGGGTCCATCAGCGTGACGTTGCCGCCGAGCTTGTTGAGCTCGGTCAGGTAGATCGCGCGGTTCTCGTAGACCCAGTCGTGCAGCAGCGTCTGGCCCTGCGCGACCGCGGCGATCGCGGCGAAGAACGGCAGGTTGTCGATGTTGAGGCCGGGGAAGGGGAGCGGGTGGATCTTGTCCAGCGGCGCGTGCAGGACCGAGTGCTTGGTGTCGATGTCGACCAGCCGGGTCTTGCCGTTGAGGGCGAGGTATTCCTCGGACAGGCTGTAGTTGAAACCCATCTCCTCCAGGGTCGCCAGCTCGATCTCCATGAACTCGATCGGCACCCGCTTGATGGTGATCTCGGAGTCGGTCACGATCGCGGCGGTCAGCAGCGACATCGCCTCGATCGGGTCCTCGCTCGGCGCGTAGTCGACGTCGACGTCGATGACCTCGCGGCCGGTGACGCGCAGCGTGGTGGTGCCGATGCCCTCGACCTCGACGCCCAGCTTCTGCAGGTAGAAGCAGAGGTCCTGGACCATGTAGTTGGAGGACGCGTTGCGGATGACGGTGGTGCCGGGATGCAGCGCGGCGGCCATCAGAGCGTTCTCAGTGACGGTGTCGCCACGCTCGGTCAGCACGATCGGACGACCCGGCTGGATCTCCCGGTTGACGCTCGCGTGGTAGGCGCCGTCGGTCGCCTTGACCTCGAGACCGAAGGGACGCAGCGCTGACATGTGCGGCTCGACGGTGCGGGTGCCGAGGTTGCAGCCGCCGGCGTAGGGCAGCTCGAAGGTGTCCAGGCGGTGGAGCAGGGGGCCGAGGAACATGATCACCGAGCGGGTGCGGCGGGCAGCGGCCTCATCGACCGCGTCCAGGCGCAGCTCCTTGGGCGGAACGATCTCGAGGTCGTTGTCGTCGTTGAGCCAGCGGGTCTGCACGCCGATCGAGTTGAGCACCTCGATGATGCGGTTGACCTCTTCGATGCGGGCGACCTTGCGCAGCGTCGTACGGCCTCGGTTGAGGAGCGAGCCGACCAGGAGCGCCACACCGGCGTTCTTGGAGGTCTTGACCGTGATCTCACCCGACAGCGTCGTCGGACCGGTGACACGCAGGTGCGTCGGACCGGCCCCGATGTCCACCAGGGAGGAGTCGAGCGCGGCACCGACCCGGGCGATCATCTCCAGGGACAGGTTCTGTTGCCCCTGCTCGATGCGGTTGATCGCACTCTGGCTGGTGTTGAGAAGGTCAGCGAGCTGTGCCTGGGTGAGGCCCTTGTGCTTGCGCGCATCGCGAATCAGGTTCCCGATGCGACCCTTGTATCCGTCGGTCATGGTGCACCACCGTAACTCATATATGAGATAAGCCTGGATTCCCCGCGAAGTGTCGGCGATTCGTTTCAGGACTGTTGCCTGGCTCCTGGAAAGCCACCGTGTGCAACATCTCTTTACGCCGGGTGACAGGATGCCACCATGCGCGCGACGACGATCCATGGGGTGGGCGACATCCGCTACACCCAGGTACCCGATCCGGCCCTGAACCAGCCCACCGACGCCATCGTCAAGGTCGTCGGCTCATGCATCTGCGGCTCCGATCTGTGGAACTACCGCGGCTCCAACGGCGAGATCGAGGAGCCCCGCACCATCGGCCACGAATGCATCGGCGTCATCGAGGAGGTCGGCTCCGACGTACGCGACTTCAAGCCCGGCGACTTCGTGATCGTCCCGTTCGACCACTGCGACAACACCTGTCCGCACTGCCTCGCCGGCTTCCAGTCGGTCTGCGAAAACCTCGGCTTCACGGTCAGCGGCCAGAGCGAGTACGCACTGGTCAACCAGGCCGACGGCTCCCTGGTCAAGCTCGACGAGACGCCCGACCCGTCGATGTACCCCGACCTGCTCGCGCTCACCGACGTGATGGCCACCGGCTGGCATGCCGCGGTCATGTCCGGTCTCGGCGCCGGCCCCCAGGGCGGCACGGCGGTCGTGGTCGGTGACGGTGCGGTGGGTCTGTGTGGCGTCCTCGCCGCCGCGCAGCTCGGCGCAGAGAGGGTCGTGGCGATGTCGCGCCACGAGTCGCGCCAGGAGATCGCCAAGAAGTTCGGCGCCACCGACATCGTCGCCGCCCGCGGCCAGGAGGGTGAGGCGGCCGTACGCGAGCTCACCGGCGGCATCGGAGCCGACTACGTCCTCGAGTGCGTGGGCACCGACCAGTCCTTCAAGACCGCCTCCAAGGTGGCCCGCCCCGGCGCGACCGTCGGCTTCGTCGGCGTCCCGCACGACGTCAACCTCCCGGTCAACGCCCTCTTCCGCACCAACGTCGGACTCAAGGGCGGGATGGCGCCCGTACGCCGCTACCTCCCGGACCTCCTGCGCCTCACTCTCGACGGCACGATCAACCCCGGCCTGGTCTTCGACAAGGCGCTGCCGTTCGCCGAGGCGGCCGAGGGCTACCGACTCATGGACGAGCGGCTCGCCATCAAGGTCCAGCTCACCTACTGAACTGATCCCGGGCGGGGGATCGGCCGAGCCGTGCGTCTGCGACACTCGGTCGATGCCCCGCACCGACACCATGCGCCTGCGCCCCCTGTCACCGGGTGATGAACACGTCTACGCCGACTGGGCACGCGATGAGG
>NZ_JBHVKN010000270.1:0-5887 GCF_042798075.1 Nocardioides sp. NPDC057772 | reverse complement strand
CGCCGGAACTGGCCGACCAGGCACGGCGGCTCACCGAGCGACGGTTGGCCGCGATCGAGACCCTGTGTCAGGCCTAGCTCGCGAGCGTGGGGCGCCTACTCATTTCACGGCGGGGTCAGAGTGCGTCCAGGTGGTGGGCCAGGTGGCGGTGGCCGACGGCCTCGTAGCCGACGATGGTGACCACCGGGGCGAGTGCCACGACGATGAGGCACCACGACACCGGCACGCCCGCGAACGCCATCACGATGCTCGCGACCAGCACCGCGGCGGTGAGCCCGACCAGGAGGATGTGGAACGGGTCGATCACGTGCATGAACGAGTTGTAGAGGACGTAGAGGAGCAGGGCGTACGCCGCGACCGGGATGGTCACCGAGGCGACCGTGCCGACCTCGCCGAGCTCGGAGTGGTGCTCGAGCAGGTAGGCGGCCACGTGGAGGCCGGCGCCGGTGGCGGCGATCGAGGCGAACAGCAGGATGTGGCCGTAGCCCCACAGGAACGAGCGGTCGCGGCGGCGGTGGAGCACCTCGGCCCACGGGATCGTGAAGTAGGTCCACCACTGCCCGAAGGTCAGGCCGATTCCGGCCGTGAGCAGCAGGATCGCGTCGAGGCTCCATCCGAGCTCCGGCTCGTGGACGATCGCGGACATCACCGCGACGGTGCCGATCACGCCCTCGCCGAGGGTGATGATCACCAGCAGGCCGTAGCGCTCGGCGATGTGGTGGGCGTGCCATGGCGTGCCGCCGAAGTGGCGCTCGGCGATGAAGGGGCCGGCCAGCTCTATCACCAGCGGCACCAGCATCGCGGCGAACGCGGTCAGCACGTCGAGCGGCAGGATGGCGATGATGCACCAGAGCACCTGCGCCGTGAGGATCGTGATCAGGTAGACCCGGTGCGCACTGCGCCGGGCCGGATCCTGGCGCCAGGCGCGCATCCACTGGCCGCAGAGGGCGATCCGCATCACGACGTACCCGGCGATCATGACCTCGTTGTGGAGCCGCTCGCCCTCGTAGACGCTCTCGAACATCTCCGGCAGGCCGAGCGCCATGATGATCACGCCCACCATCTGCACCATCGTGAGCAGCCGGAAGGCCCAGTCGTCGGTGTCGTAGGCCGAGGCCATCCAGGAGTAGTTGATCCAGGCCCAGCAGATCGCGAACGACGCGAAGCAGAACGCCACGATCCCCGCAGCGACGTGTCCTTCCGCAAGCTGGTGGGCCAGCTCGTTGCCACTCACCCCGAAGGCCACCACGAAGGTGAGGTCGAAGAGCAGCTCGAGGGGCGTGGCACCTCGATGCTCCTCGTGCGGGTCGCGTCCGGTCATCTGCCGCAGGCGGCTCGTTGCATTCACGGTGGTGAGGATAGGTCCTGACGGCGTACGTTTCCTGGCATGAGCGACATCCTGATCAAGGTGCGTGGTTCACACAGTGTCGAGGTGACGCCGGAGCGCGGGGTGGTGTCGGCCGAGATCCGGTTCGACGGGTCCTCGCCGGAGCCGGTGATGGAGCGCCTGCAGCGGGAGCTGCACAGCGTGCGGGCCGAGCTCGAGCGTCTCGAGCGGGATGGTGCGATCGAGCGGTTCGTCGTCCATCGGGTGCGTACGTCGGCCGAGCGGCCCTGGCGTCAGGACGGCAAGCAGCTGCCCCTGGTGCACCGTGCGTCCGTCGGTCTCGCGGTCGAGTTCATCGACTTCACCGCGCTCGCGACCTGGGTCGGCCGCACGGCCGGCGACGATGGGCTGCAGGTCCACGAGGTCTCCTGGCGGCTGACCAAGGACAGTCGGCTGAAGGTCGAGCGGGACGTACGTCAGGAGGCGGTGCGCCAGGCCAAGGTGCGTGCGCAGGACTACGCCGACGCGCTCGACCTCGGCCCGGTCGTGGTCCGGAGCATCAACGACGTCGGTGTCAGCCGCGAGGTGGCGTACGAGTCGGCGGCGATGGCGATGCCGGCCGCCGCCAAGTTCGCGGATGCTGGGTCGGCGGCCCCCGACCTGGCTTTCGACCCCGACGACATCACGGTCTACGCCGAGGTGGAGGCCGCCTTCACGGTCATCACCTGACCGCAGCCGGGCCTACTTCGCGGCGGCGCCCAGCTGGGCGTCGAGGCGCTCCGGGGAGAGCAGGTGGTTGATGGCCACCGCTGCGCAGCCGACCATGCCGGTGGAGTCGGCATGGGTCGAGGGGACGAAGGTCAGGTCGCGGGTGGCGAGCGCGGTGGAACGCGAGTAGACGGTCTCGCGCACGCCCGCGGTGAAGAGATCGAAGGCGGCGGCCATGTCGCCGCCGATGACGACGACCTCCGGGTTGAGCAGGTTGATCGCGATGGCCAGCACCTCGCCGAGCTGGCGGCCGGCCTCGCGCAGGAGGCCGCGGGCGATCGCGTCACCGGCCAGCGCGGCGGCGACCAGGTCGCGGATGTGGCCGGCGGAGACGCCGGAGTCGACCAGGCCCTGGGTCAGTGCCCAGCCGGCCGCGACGGTCTCCAGGCAGCCGGTCGCCCCGCAGCGGCAGGGGCGCTCGCCGGCGGACTCGACCCGGGTGTGCCCGATCTCGCCGACGGCGCCGGCGTGCCCGCGCAGCACCCGGCCGTCGGCGATGACCGCCAGACCCAGGCCGGTCGAGGCCTTGACGACCAACGCGTCTTTCGGGTGCAGCCCCGTGCCGAAGAGCTCGGCCGTGGCCAGCGCATCGGTGTCGTTGACGAGCACCAGGGGGCCGTCGGTGAGCCGCTCGAAGTAGGGGTCGAGCGCGACGCCGTCCCAGCCCCGCATCACCGGTGAGTCGACCGAGACCCGGCGGACGGGGTCGACGACGCCCGGCAGACTCATCCCGACGCCGAGCACCGGCGGCTCGATCCCCTCCAGGAGGCGCTCGAGCCGGTCGGCCACGTCGGGCATCAGGTCGTCGGCGGCGATCCCCACCTCGTGGTCGCGGGTGTCGCCCGCGAGCTCGCGGCCGTCGAGGTCGAAGACGGCGAGCTGGCTGCGGGAGCGTCCGATCGCCACCGCCAGCACGACCCCGGCGTCGGCGTTGAAGCTCAGCGACCCCGGCGGCCGGCCACCGGTCGAGGCGAGCTCCTCGCCGGTGAGGATCAGCCCGGCCTCGACGAGAGCCGAGACCCGGGAGACCACGGCCGTACGCGACAGGCCGGTCGTCTTCTGCAGATCGCTGCGGGTCACGGCACGTCCGGAGCGCACCAGATCGAGGACGTCGGCGGCGGTTGTCATCTCGGGCATAGGGTGAGCCTACGCCACTTATGTCTTCCGCGTACCAAAGATTTACTTGTATCGATCCAAAGATCGTGACATTGTGTGCCAAAGCACACAGCCTTTGGAGGACCCGTGACTGCCGTTTCCCCCACCGTCGCCGACGTCACCGCTCGTCTCATCGAGCGTTCCGCCGCCACGCGGGCCGACTACCTGGCCCGCATCGGGGCCGCCCGTGTCGCCGGACCTGCCCGCGGCCGGCTCGCGTGCAGCAACCTCGCGCACGGTTTCGCGGCCTCCACCGCGCCGACCAAGGCCGAGCTCAAGGTGATCACCCCCGCGGCGAAGC
Organism: Nocardioides sp. NPDC057772; assembly: GCF_042798075.1. Classification (NCBI taxonomy): domain Bacteria; kingdom Bacillati; phylum Actinomycetota; class Actinomycetes; order Propionibacteriales; family Nocardioidaceae; genus Nocardioides; species Nocardioides sp. NPDC057772. The sequence goes on along the minus strand of NZ_JBHVKN010000270.1, from coordinate 2,336 downwards.
CCAACGTCGCGATCGTGACCTCCTACAACGACATGCTCTCCGCGCACGCGCCCTACGAGACCTACCCGCCGCTCCTCAAGGCCGCGGTCATGAGGGCGGGCGGGCTGGCGCAGGTCGCCGGCGGCGTACCCGCCATGTGCGACGGCATCACCCAGGGCCGCGACGGCATGCAGGTCTCCCTCTTCTCCCGGGACGTGATCGCGATGTCGGCCGGGATCGCGCTCTCCCACGACATGTTCGACGCGGCGCTGATGCTGGGCGTGTGCGACAAGATCGTGCCGGGCCTGCTGATCGGGGCCCTCTCGTTCGGCCATCTGCCGACCGTCTTCGTGCCGGCCGGCCCGATGTCCTCCGGCCTCCCCAACAAGGAGAAGGCCCGCGTCCGCCAGCGGTACGCAGCGGGCGAGGCCACGCGTGAGGAGCTGCTCGAGGCCGAGGCCGCCAGCTACCACTCCCGCGGCACCTGCACCTTCTACGGCACCGCCAACTCCAACCAGCTGCTGATGGAGGTGCTCGGCCTGCACCTGCCGGGCTCCTCGTTCGCGTCCCCGGACACCCTGCTGCGCGCCGCGCTCACCCGCGCCGCCGCCGCGCGGGCCACCGAGCTGGCGCTGACGGGCGGACCGGGTGTCGGCGAGATGATCGACGAGAAGTCGATCATCAACGCCTGCGTCGCGCTGCTCGCCTCGGGTGGCTCGACCAACCACACGATGCACCTGGTCGCCATCGCGCGCGCTGCCGGGATCCAGCTGACCTGGGACGACATCTCCGACCTGTCGCCGGTCGTCCCCCTGCTCAGCCGGATGTACCCCAACGGCTCCGCCGACGTGAACCACTTCCATGCGGCCGGCGGCGTGAGCTTCCTGATCCGCACCTTGCTCGAGGCCGGGCTGCTCCACGAGGACGTCACCACGATCCTCGGCCCGGGGCTCTCGGCCTACACCCAGGAGTCACGGCTCACCCGCGACGGCGACATCGAGCTGGTCGAGGGCGCGCCGGTCTCCGGTGACCTCGACGTGCTGCGACCGGCCGACGACCCGTTCTCGCCCGACGGCGGCCTGCGAGTGCTGACCGGCGAGCTCGGCACCGCGGTCATCAAGACCTCCGCGGTCGCGCCCGAGCACCGGGTGGTCTCAGCCCCCGCGGCCGTCTTCGACGACCAGGCCGACTTCCTCACCGCCTTCTCCGAGGGTCGCCTCGACGGTCGCGACTTCGTCGCGGTCGTGCGCTACCAAGGCCCCGCGGCCAACGGGATGCCCGAGCTCCACAAGCTCACCCCGGCTCTCGGTGTCATGCAGGACCGTGGCCAGCACGTCGCCATCGTCACCGACGGCCGGATGTCCGGTGCGTCGGGGAAGGTGCCCGCCGCCATCCACCTCACCCCGGAGGCAGCGCTCGGCGGACCGCTCGCCCGGGTGCAGGACGGTGACCTGATCACCGTCGACGCCGTCGCCGGCACGCTCTCGATCGGGGTCGACCCCGACGAGTTCGCGCACCGTCCGGCCACCGGTCGCGCACCGCTCGACGCCGAGTGGCGCGGCACCGGCCGCGAGCTCTTCAGCGCCTTCCGTGCCACCGTCGGCTCTGCCGACACCGGCGCCTCTGTGTTCCAGTTCGCAGCATCGTCCCAGGAGAGCCCCGTCCATGTCTGACCTGAAGTCCACCGACCTGCTCGACCTCTCCCCGGTGATCCCGGTCGTGGTCGTCGACGCGATCGACCAGGCGGTGCCCGTGGCCCGCGCCCTCGCCGAGGGTGGCGTGCCGGTGGTCGAGCTGACGCTGCGTACGCCGGTGGCGCTCGACGCCATCCGGGCCATCGCCGCCGAGGTGCCGGAGGTCCTGATCGGCGCCGGCACCGTCACCACGCCGCTGCTCGCCAAGGAGGCCGCCGCGGCCGGGGCCCAGTTCCTGGTCTCGCCGGGCGCGACGCCGACGCTGCTCGGTGCGATGCGTGACACCGGGTTGCCGTTCCTGCCCGGCACGGCCACCGTCTCCGAGGCCCTCGCGGTGCTCGAGACCGGCCACACCGCGATGAAGTTCTTCCCGGCCGAGGCCTCCGGCGGTGCCAAGTTCCTGGGCTCGCTGCCGTCGGTGCTCCCCGACGCACGCTTCTGCCCCACCGGCGGCATCTCGCTCGCCACCGCCCCGAGCTACCTCGGTCTCCGCAACGTCGGCTGCGTCGGCGGCTCCTGGCTCACCCCTGCCGACGCGCTCGCCGCGGGCGACTGGGACCGCGTCACCGCCCTCGCGGCCGCCACCGCCGCCCTCCGCTGACCCGGCGCTACTGTCCCGGAAAAACCCGCCGAGTCGGCGCAACTGTCCCGCCTGCTCGGGAC
>NZ_JBHVKN010000269.1:0-5945 GCF_042798075.1 Nocardioides sp. NPDC057772 | reverse complement strand
AGACGGCAGTGGGTGATCTCTCGGCCGACGGGAGTGACGTCTCGCCCGGCGGGAGTGACGTCTCGGCCGACCTGGCTGACGTCTCGGCCGACCTGGCTGACGTCTCGGCCGACCTGGCTGACGTCTCGGCCGACCTGGCTGACGTCTCGGCTGTCAGCGGAAGTCGCGGGAGCGGTGGCGGGACTGGATGGCCCGGGCCGCCTCGGGGTGGATCTCCTCGAGCGGGGCGAGGCGGTCGGCGACCAGGTTGGTCACCCCGTCGTTGCGCTCCAGGATGCCGCGGATGAGCATGACGGAGGTGGAGACCGCGATCTTGCGGTGCTTCCGCCACAGGCCGGCGGAGCAGACGACGTTGAGCATGCCGGTCTCGTCCTCGAGGTTGATGAAGGTGACCCCGCCCGCAGTGCCGGGGCGCTGCCGGTGGGTGACCAGGCCGGCGACGGTGATGCGCCGGCCGGGTTCGGTGGCGGGGAGGTCACCGATCGTCGGGAGTCCCGCCGCGGTCAGGCCTGCCCGGAGGTGGACGAAGGGGTGGCTGCCGGGGGTCACGCCAGTCGCCCAGAGGTCGGCGAGGGTCTCCTCGACCGGGTCGAGGCCGGGCAGCTCCGGCGTCTCGGCGGTGAACCGCACCCCTTCGAGCTGGTCCTCGGTCTCGGTCCAGCCCGCCTGCCACAGCGCCTGGCGACGGCTCGATGTGAACACCTCCAAACATCCCGCGGTGGCCAGCGCCTCGAGCTGGGCCCGCTCCAGACCGGCACGTCTCGACAGGTCCAGGGAGTCCTTGAACGGCGCCTCGGTCCGGGCCTTCACGATCCGCTCGGCGACGTCCTTGCCGATGCCGCGTACGGAGTCCAGGCCCAGCCTCACCGCGAAGTTGCCGTCGCGGCGGTGCTCGGGGGTGGGGTCGGGGGTGCCGGACACCCACTCGGTCTGCTCCCCATCGCGCAGGCACTCCTCCCGTCCGGTGGTCGCAACCGGCTCGACCGGCTCCGCCTCCGGGTCGAGCGGCTCCAGGTCGGCGGCGGCCTGGCTGAGGATGAGGTCGGGGCGGCGTACCTCCACCCCGTGGCGGCGGGCGTCCTGGGTCAGCGACTGCGGTGAGTAGAAGCCCATCGGCTGGGCACGGAGCAGACCGGCCAGGAACGCGGCCGGGTAGTGGAGCTTGAACCACGACGAGGCGTAGACGAGCTTGGCGAAGCTGAGCGCGTGGGACTCGGCGAAGCCGAAGTTCGCGAAGGAGAGGATCTGGGTGTAGACCGCCTCGGCCGTCTCCTCGGTCATGCCCTTGGCCCGCATGCCCTCATAGAGCTGCTCCTTGAGGGAGTCGATGCGCTCGAGGCCACGTTTCGAGCCCATCGCCCGGCGCAGCAGGTCGGCGTCGTCGTGGTCGAAGTCGCCCAGGACACGACCCATCTCCATGAGCTGCTCCTGGAACAACGGCACCCCGCGGGTGCGCTCCAGCACCGGCTCCAGCAGCGGATGGGCGTAGCTGACCTCCTCACGCCCGGTCGCCCGACGTACGTAGGGATGGACCGCTCCGCCCTGCACCGGCCCCGGCCGGATGAGCGCGATCTCGATGGCCAGGTCGTAGAAGCAGCGCGGCTGCAGCCGCGGGAGGGTGCCGATCTGTGCGCGCGACTCGACCTGGAAGACCCCGATCGAGTCGGCCCGGCAGAGCATGTCGTAGACCGCCGGCTCCTCCTTGGGGATGGTCGCCAGGGTCCAGCCCTCCCCCAGGTGCTCCCGAGCCAGATTCATCATGTGGTCGAGCGCCGCCAGCATCCCGAGCCCGAGCAGGTCGAACTTCACCAGGCCCATGTATTCGGCGGCGTCCTTGTCCCACTGGATCACGGTGCGCTTCTCCATCCGCGCCCGCTCGATCGGCACCACCTCCCCGATCGGCTCCTCGGTCAGCACCATCCCGCCGGAGTGGATGCCGAGGTGACGCGGCGCCCCGTGGATCTCGGCGGCCAGCGCCAGGACCGGCGCGGGGATGCCCACGTCGTCGGGGGCCTCGACGCGGGAGTAGCCGACGTGCTTGGACCAGGCGTCCTGCTGCCCCGGGCTGTGGCCGAGCGCCTTGGCCGCGTCCCTGACCGCCATCTTCGGTCGGTAGCCGACGATGTTGGCGACCTGCGCGGCGTTGCGGCGCCCATAGCGGTCATAGACCCACTGGATCACCTTCTCGCGTTTGTCGGAGTCGAAGTCGACGTCGATGTCGGGCTCCTCCTCACGGTGCTCGGAGATGAACCGCTCGAAGGGGAGGTTGTAGAAGACCGGGTCGATCGCGGTGATCCCGAGCGCGTAGCAGACCGCGGACGCCGCCGCCGATCCTCGCCCCTGGCAGAGGATGTCCTCGCTCCGCGCGAACTCGACGATGTCGTGCACGATCACGAAGTAGCCCGGGAAGTCCTTGCGCTCGATGACGTCGAGCTCGTGCTCGACGCGCTCACGGGCCTTCTCGACGTGCTTCGGGTCGTGGGCGTACGCCATCGCGTAGCGCTGCTCGAAGCCGATCTCGGTCAGATGGCGCAGCCAGGTCGCGGCGGTCTCGCCGTCGGGGATCCCGCGCTTGGGCAGCTTGGGGGTGGCCTTGCGCAGGTCGAAGGCGCACTCCTCGGCGATCTCGACGCTGCGTGCCACCGCGCCCGGGTAGCGCCGGAAGAGCTGCGCCATCTCCTCCCCCGACCTGACGTACGCCACCGGGCCGGCCGGGAGCCAGCCGGCGATGTCGGTCAGGGTGCGCCGGGCGCGGACCGCCGCGAGCGCGTCGGCCACCCGGTGCCGGTCGGGCGTGGCGTAGTGGACGTTGTTGGTGGCGACCGTGGGCAGCCCCGCCTCGCGGGCGATACCGGCGAGCAGGTCGTTGTCGTAGGAGTCGGTCGGGTGGCCACGGTCGGTCAGCTCGACGACGACGTTGTCGTGGCCGAACCTGTCGGTGAGCTCACGCAGTGCCCGGGCGGCGGCGATCGGCCCGGTGCCGGTGAGCGCCTGGCGTACGGTGCCCTTGCGACACCCGGTCAGGATCAGCCAGTTGCCCTCGCGAGCCCGGTCGGCGAGCTCGTCGAGGTCGTAGGTCGGCCGGCCCTTCTCGTCGCCGCGCAGCTGCGCCTCGGTAATCGCGCCGGCCAGCTGTCGGTAGCCCTCGACGCCTCGGGCGAGCACCAGGAGATGACTGCCCTCGGGGTCGGCGACGCCGTTCTGCGGCTTGGTCAGACCCAGGGACAGCTCGGCGCCGTAGACGGTCAGCAGCCTGTCCCTCTCGCCGGCCGGGCCCAGCTTCTGCGCAGCCTCGGCGAAGGCCGGGGCACCGTAGAACCCGTCGTGGTCGGTGATCGCGATCCCGTGCAACCCCTGCCGGATCGCCTCGGCGACCAGCGCCGACGGCGAGCTCGCCCCGTCGAGGAAGGAGAAGTCGGAGTGGGCGTGGAGCTCGGCGTACGGCACGACCGGGCCCTCCGGCCCGCGCACCTCCTCGTCGGGCAGCCGCTTCTTGCGCCGCGAGATCGGGGCGTCACCGTAGGGGTCGCTCGGCGGGCGGCCCGAGAGCCGCCGCTCCAGCTCCTTCCAAGGGATCTCGGGGTTGTTCCAGCCCATCAGCCACCCCGAATGTCCATCAAGGTATGCAGGTGAACCGTCACTTCCCGTGGGGAGTTCCGCGAGGGAAGTGACGGTTCGGCTGCATACCTAGACGAACCGCCACACACCAGCTCAGTCATAGGAGGCCTCCGTGAGCCAGTGATCGGTGTCGAAGGTGGCCAGCCAGGCGCGGCCGTCGACCCCGACGAGCTGGAAGCGGGCGACCCGCCGCCCGCCGCCGGGCTCCCACCATGCCTCGGTGACCGGCCACGGGCCGGCCCAGGAGGCGACCCGCTGCCAGGGCTCGCCCGCCGAGGGCCGGTAGCGGACGGGGTCGCCGGAGACACCGCCGCGCGGGAGCACCACGACCGGTCGCCCGGCCTGGTCGCACACCTCCGCCGGCCACGGGTCGGCCAGCACCCGGGCGGGCGCCGGCGGCGGAATGCTTCCCGGCCAGGGCAGCGCACGGTCGCGCAGCGTCTTGGGGCGGTCGCCCCAGGGGACGTACGCCTGCCGGTCGCGCGGGCTGCGGCCACCCTGGAGCACCGGGGCGACGACGGCCTCGTGGCCGAGCAGGCCCTGCACCCGGGCGATGCCGCGGTCGACGCGCTCGTCCGTGCCACCCCAGAGGCCGTCGGCGTGGACCGCCTCGGAGACGGCGACCTCGGGGACGAAGCGGACCCGGGTCACCGCTCCTCCGCGTCCGGCCGTGACCGCACCGGCCAGCTGCCAGTGCAGCCGGTCGATGAGGTCGACGGCGGAGAACCAGCGCGGATGCGCCCAGGTGCGGCAGGAGTCCGGGACGTCCTCCATCTCGACCTCGATCCGCACCTCGGTGCAGACCTCCTGCCGTGCCGCCAGGCCCTTCACGAACCCCTCCGCCGCCTGCCGCGCCGAGAAGCAGACCGCCTCGGCTGAGTCGAGCGGCGGCTCGAAGGCGGCCTCGGTGGCGAGCTCGGGCGGTGGCGTACGCCCCGTCACCGGCCTCGCTCCTTCACCGTGGATCACCCGGCGGACCCACGCGGCCTGCGCGCCGAAACGCGCCTTGACGTCGGCGCCGGGCAGGTCGGCGAGGCCGCCGAGCGTGGTCAGGCCGAGCCGCTGCAGCAGGCTGACCGCGTTGGCGTCGTCGAGGACATGGACCGGCAGGGCGCGCAGGAACGCGGTGGAGCCGCCGTCCGCCGGGACCGCGTAGGTCTCCTGGAGCCCGGCGCTCCGCGCGGCCTGCTCGGCGGTGAAGAGCTCGTCGGCGATGCCGATCCGTACGTCCCAGATCCCGAGCCCGACCACGCACTCGGCGATCGCCGCCCCAGCCTCGGCCTCACCACCGTAGAAGCGGGCCGGCGAGCGCAGCGCGACCAGCCCGGGGCGCAGCGGCATGACGCCGGGACGCAGCTCCTCCAGGCGCACCAGCACCTCCTCGAACACCCGCGCGTCGCGGGCGTCGTCGGCGGCGAGCACCTGCACCTCGGGGCAGCGCGCCTGCGCGTCGCGGCGCCGCATCCCGCGCTTGATCCCGAACTCCCGCGCCGCCTGGTTGCAGGCCTGGACGCGGTTCTGCGCGAAGACCGCCGCCGGCAGGTGCCGCGGCAGCCCCTGCTCCCCCAGCGCCGCGGCGACCGGCCAGTCGGCGCACCAGACCACCAGCGTGCGACTCATGCCGACTCCTGCTTCCGCAGGTCAGCGAGGTCCGCGACGGGTTCGAGGACGCGCCGCAGACCGCCGTCCTCGGCGGGGAACCAGATCGCCGTACGCCGCGGCGGCGCCGTCCCGCGCACCGCCTCGACCACCATCCGCCTCGCCCGGAGATGGCCGTCGCCGTTGCCCAGACCGACCCAGCGCGGCTCGGTCGCCCGGAGGCGTACGTCTGCTCTCGGCCACTCCCCCAGCGCGACCAGCGCGGCGCCGCGGGTGCGCAGCCGGGCGCCGATCTTCTCGGCGACGCCCGGGGCCACCCGGCCGGTCGGCCGGACCAGCACCAGCGTGACCACGTCGACGAGCGCCGCGGTCGCCTCCAGCCAGGAGTCCTTGGGGCACGGCACCAGGATGGTCCGCTCCAGGTCGACCCCGGCCTCGGCCGCCGCCTCGACACCGAAGTCCTCGACCCCGACGACCGCGGTCCACTCCCCCGCGCTCGAGGGTCCCGCCAGCAGCAGCATCGCCAGCGACAGCGAGTTGGCCGCGTACGTCCCGCCTGCCCGCAGCTGCACCACCCCACCGAGCGCCTCGTGCGTGGCCAGCTCGGCCCCCAGGCCCGGCTTCTGCTCCAGCCGCCGCACCTTGGACCGAAGCTGCTCGATCTGAGCCAGCTTCTGGTGTCGTTCGATCCCCGCTACCACTCCCACTCAATGAGTATCGAACATTTG
>NZ_JBHVKN010000268.1:0-5959 GCF_042798075.1 Nocardioides sp. NPDC057772 | reverse complement strand
GGGGCTTCGTCTCGATCATCGTCGTGGTCGACTCCGTCAACGGGGTGGTCTCGAGCGGACCCGAGATCCACGCCCGCGGCCATGTCTGGCCCGACAACGCCTTCGACCCGATCAAGCAGCCGATCGTCAAGGCGGTCAACCGCGCTATCTCCGAGGGCGCCACTGACACCTACCAGCTGCAGCAGGCCATCCGGCGTACGTTCGGGCGCTGGGTCTCCAGCACCCACCGCCGGCGTCCGATGATCATTCCGGTGGTCATCGAGGCATGAGCGGGGCGGATGTTCACCGAGGTGACTCGGTGAACGCCCACCGTCCTCGTGGAACTCCACGAGGGAACCGATGCTCGACCGAGTTACCTCGGTCGGCATTCACAGCGCCAGCAGTACGCCAGCCGTGATCAGCGCCTGGCCGACGTGGTAGGTCGTCATGATCGCCACGTCGGTCAGGCGCGGCGGCTGATTGCCGTGCTCGGCGAGGTTGAGCCCGATCAGGGTGTCGCTGATGACGAAGACGAGCGCACCCGCGGCGATCCAGACGCTCCCGGTCAGCCAGGCGAGCACGAGCATGCTGGCGATCACGAGCGAGTACGCAGCCAGCGCCGCCGCCACCGGCGTGCCGCCCATCTGGCGGGCGCCGCGCAGCACGCGTCCCATCGGGATCGCGAGCGCGACCGCGGCGGCGATGCCGGCCCAGGACCACGCGGGGGCGTCCAGCCCGAGGGTGAGAAACGTCACGACGTACGCCAGGTGGCCGACGAAGAAGAACCCCACCCCGCCGAGGAAACGCCGGGTCGAGAGCCCGATCATCGAGATGTCCCCGAGCATCCCGAAGAAGAGCGCGACGAGCAGCCACCAGGCGGCCGGCTCCCCACCGCTGACCAGCCCCATCAACACCGTCAGCCCCATGAGTCCCACCATCACCAGGGGCTTGGTGACGTAGTGGAGCCGTCGCCAGCCGAACCACACGCAGGCCCAGTCGATGACGGCATCGACGGCGGTGAGGAGGACGACCAAGACTGTCAGGCTCTGCATGGCGGCAAACTACACCGCTGCAACACACCCCCATGGGGGTCCCGGAGCCCAGGCGCTTGGTCGAATACCCTGCTTTTATGGCGACCCGTACGTCTTCCCCGCCGGGTTCGCGGAGCTCGACCACCACCAAGAGCACCCGTCCCCGGAGTACGACCACGACAAAGCGAGCAACGGCCACGAGCCGGGCCCGCTCCAAGGCAGCGCCTCAACAAGGACAGAGCAAGCGCCGTCCCGCCGCAAAGTCAACCAACCGGAAGACGACGAACCGTACGCCGCCGCGAGCCGTCCGCAACGGGCCCAGCCCGATCGCGGTCCTCTTCGACGCCATCTTCTCCACCATCGCGAGCCTGTGGCTGGCGATCGCCGGGGGAGTGGCCGCCATCTTCCGAGTCGGTGGCCAGGCTGCCAGCGACCTCGAGCCTGAGCATCGCCGCGACGGGGCCGGGCTGTTCCTGATCGGCCTCGCCGTCCTCGTCGCCGCCGGCGTGTGGTTCCAGCTGGGCGGGCAGTTCTTCGACGTCGTCCGCATCGCGGTGGCCGGCGTCGTCGGCAAGGTCGGCTGGCTGGTGCCGGTCGGGCTGGTCTTCGCCGGCGCCCGGCTGATGCGCGACCCGGTCAACGCCGCTCCGGTGGGCCGGCTCGCGATCGGCTGGTCCGCGTTCCTGATGGCCACGCTCGGCATCATCCAGATCGCCAACGGCAACCCGCAGCCCACCTCGGGAGACAGCAGCGAGCTGCAGTGGGCCGGGGGCGCGATCGGCTACGTCGTCGCCAGCCTGCTGCTCGACGTCCTGCGCTCGACGGCCGTGGTCGTCGTACTCCTGTCTCTTCTCGTCGTCTTCGGGATCCTGGTCATCACCGGGACGCCGCTCTACCAGGTGCCGAGCAGGCTGGTGGAGCTGCGCGACCGCGCGCTCGGCCTGACCCCGCCCGAGGAGCTGAGCGAGAGCGGCACCAACATCCGGCGGGTGCGCCGGGGCGGCAAGCTCTTCGCCGACGAGGACACCTTCGACCGCGAGGGCTTCGAGCCCTACGAGACGCCGCTCCTCGAGGAGGAGAAGCCGAAGAAGAAGCGCAAGAAGGACGGGCTCGACATCGCGCTCGCCCTCGACGAGGACTCCGACGCCGACACCCAGCCCGACGAGGCCGTGCCCAGCGACGCCGCGGGGCTCATGCCCGCGGTCTCCGACACTGCCCCGAAGCCGGGGGCGAAGCGCGACCTCGAGCCGCCGCCGCATGCGGAGCTGCCACAGCGGGTCGAGCAGCTGATGCTCGCCGGCGACGTCGCCTACACCCTCCCGGCCAGCGACCTGCTCAAGCCGGGATCGCCGCACAAGGCGCGTTCGAAGGCCTCCGACGACATCGTCAACCGGCTCCAGGCGGTGCTGGAGGAGTTCAACATCGACGCCGCGGTCACCGGCTACACCCGGGGCCCGACGGTCACCCGCTACGTCGTCGAGCTCGGCGCCGGGGTGAAGGTCGAGAAGATCACCGGGATCCAGAAGAACATCGCCTACGCGGTGGCCTCCGCCGACGTACGCATCCTCTCGCCGATCCCCGGCAAGTCCGCCGTCGGCGTGGAGATCCCCAACTCCGACAAGGAGATCGTCACCCTCGGCGACGTGCTCCGCTCCAACGCGGCGCGCGGCGACCACCACCCGATGATCACCGGGGTCGGCAAGGACGTCGAGGGCGGCTTCGTGGTCGCCAACCTCGCCAAGATGCCCCACCTGCTGGTCGCGGGTGCGACCGGCTCGGGTAAGTCCTCCTTCATCAACTCGATGATCACCTCGGTGCTGATGCGGGCCACGCCCGACGAGGTGCGGATGATCATGGTCGACCCCAAACGGGTCGAGCTGAACTCCTACGAGGGCGTGCCGCACCTGATCACGCCGATCATCACCAACCCGAAGAAGGCCGCCGAGGCGCTGGCCTGGGTCGTACGCGAGATGGACATGCGCTACGACGACCTGGCCAACTTCGGCTTCCGCCACGTCGACGACTTCAACAAGGCCGTCCGCGCCGGGAAGGTGCAGGTCCCGCCCGACTCCGAGCGGGTCCTGTCGCCCTACCCCTACCTGCTGGTCATCGTCGACGAGCTCGCCGACCTGATGATGGTCGCTCCGCGCGACGTCGAGGACGCGGTCGTACGCATCACCCAGCTCGCGCGTGCCGCCGGCATCCACCTGGTGCTGGCCACCCAGCGACCCTCGGTCGACGTCGTCACCGGTCTGATCAAGGCCAACGTGCCCTCCCGGCTCGCCTTCGCGACCTCGTCGCTGGCCGACTCCCGCGTCATCCTCGACCAGCCGGGTGCGGAGAAGCTGGTCGGCCAGGGTGACGGTCTGTTCCTGCCGATGGGCTCGTCCAAGCCGATCCGTGTGCAGGGCTCCTGGGTCTCCGAGGCGGAGGTCAACGCGGTCGTGAAGTCGGTCAAGGGCCAGCTGGAGCCGGTCTACCGCGACGACGTGACCGCCCCGGCGGAGTCCAAGCGGGTGCTGGACGACGACATCGGCGACGACATGGACCTGGTCATCCAGGCGATCGAGCTGATCGTCTCGACCCAGTTCGGCTCGACCTCGATGCTGCAGCGCAAGCTGCGCGTCGGGTTCGCCAAGGCCGGCCGCCTCATGGACATCCTCGAGTCGCGCGGCGTGGTCGGTCCCTCCGAGGGCTCCAAGGCACGCGACGTACTCGTCAAGCCGGACGAGATCGACGGCGTCATCGCAACAATCCAGGGGGACATGTGAGCGAGAATTCACCGGCGGCCGAGACCGTCGACCCTGCCGAGACCGTCGAGACGCCGGACGTCGACGTCATCGACGTACGCCGCAACGGCCGGCTCGCGCTCGTGGTGGCGCTCGCGTCGCTGCTCGTCGGTCTCGCCTTTGTGCTGCGCGGCGGCATCGAGGGCTATCTGGTCGGCCTGATCCTGCTCGCCGTCGCGGCGGTGCAGGGCTGGACCGCCTGGGACTCCCGGATGCCGCTGCTGCTGGTGGACGAGCAGGGCGTACGCCTCCGTTTCGGCCAGACCTGGCAGGGTATCCCGTGGTCGAAGATCGAGTCCGTCGAGCACACCCCGCGCCCGGAGGGGATCGAGCGGTTCTGGAAGGACGGCCGCATCGGCGTACTCCTCTACGACGAGGACGAGGTGCTCGAGGAGCTCTCGCCGACCGCTCGGCGTCAGGCGATGCTGACCGAGCGCCTCTACGGTCTTCCCTTCTCCCTGCCGCTGGGCCTCTCGACGCGTGTCCTGGGTGCCGGCGACGACGTCACGGAGGCCATCGCGATCGTCGCCGCCGATGGCGTCCAGGTCGTCGAGATCGACCCCGGGATCGAGTCGGACGAGCTCGCGGAGGAGTCCGGCGACAGCGGTGACTCCATCGACGAGGACGTCGACGGCATCGTCGGCTCTGTGCCGGTCGACGACGGTGACACCGCGATCCGTCCGCCCTTGTCCGGAGGTGCCGGAGACACCAACCCCCGAATGCTCCGCGTCTTGGACGAGCCTGATATCAATGCCGCAAACGTGGCGGACGAGGCGGGGCAGGACCAGGTGGATCGGGACACTGAGACGACCGGAGCGAGGCCGAGCGAGGGAGTAACCGCGCGAAGCGCGAAGAACGAGACGACGCCGCAGACCGACCCCGACGCCGAGGTGAAGGCGGAGGCGAAGGCAGAGCCGGTCGCTCCGCTGCGCGAGCCATCGACGGCGGTCCGGGTCGACGTACGCTACGTGCCCGAGGAGCCGCAGGAGACCATCGCCGTCCATGGCGCCAACGCGCTCCAGCTGGATCCTGCCGAGACGGAGTCCGACGCCGACGCCGATGCTGCGGAGGCCGAGGAGCTCACTCAGGTCTTCGCGATCGAGTCGGACGAGGAGGACTCCGAGCCCGAGGGTGTCCTTGCGCTCGCCGAGCCCGACGAGGGTGTCAAGGCGCTGTCCCCGTCGACAAACCCAGCTCTCCGCATCGACGACGTCGACGACGTACCCACCGAGGTCGTCGCGACGAAGGCCCCGGAGATCGGTGCCGAGATCTCGGCGGCCCGCCGTCGGCTCGCCCTGGACGTCGAGGGCCTGGCGGAGTGGACGCGGATCCGCCCGCACGTCATCGAGGCGATCGAGGTCGATGACTTCGGCCCCTGCGGCGGCGACTTCTACGCCCGCGGCCACCTCCGGACGCTGGCCCGCGTCCTCGGCATCGAGGTCGCCCCGCTGCTGCGCACCTACGACGAGAAGTACGCCTCCGGCCCGGTCAGCCCGCGCGCCGTCTTCGAGGCCGAGCTCGCGCACAGCGCCGCGATCCGCCCGGTGCGGCGGATGCGTGGCGGCCCGTCCTGGTCGGTCCTGGTCGCCGCGGTGATGGCGGTCATCCTGGTCTGGTCGGTCGCCCGCTTGGTCATCGACGGCACTCAGCACCAGCCCGAGGCCGGCGCGATCCAGCTCGACGGCTCTGCCGGCACCGACAGCCCCTACGGCAAGGCGACGCCCGTGCCGGTGACGATCTCCGCCGCCGGCGGCGGCGCCCACGTCGTCGTACGCGACTCGCGAGGCAAGGTGGTCTTCAGCGGCGACCTCGCCTTCGGCGAGTCCAAGCAGCTCCAGGTCACCCCGCCGCTGCGGGTCCAGACCTCCGACGGCTCGCTCAAGGTCGCCGTCGGAGACGGCAAGGCCAAGGCCCTCGGCAAGACCGGCGAGGCCGCCCAGCGAACCTACACCGCCAACTAACACCACCCGCCGACTCGGCGCGTCTGTCCCGATGCAGCGCGCCGAGTCGGCGCGTCTGTCTCGCCTGACTTGCTCGAGTCGGCGCGTCTGTTTCGCCTGACTTGCTCGAGTCGGGGCAACAGTGCCAAAACCGCGGGCCACTTGGGCCGACACGCCGGTGGTGTGCGGGGCAGTTGCGCCGACGCCGCCGGGGGGAGCG
>NZ_JBHVKN010000267.1:3683-5968 GCF_042798075.1 Nocardioides sp. NPDC057772 | reverse complement strand
CGACCGGAGTGACGCTTCGGCTGGCGTACCTGACGCCTCGCGGGTCAGACGATCTTGCGCATCCAGCCGAAGGTGTCCTCGGCCCGGCCGAACTGGATGTCGACGAGCTGCTTGCGGATGGTCTTCCAGACCTCGCCGCCGGCGGAGGCGATGGAGCCGCCGTTGTAGACCAGCTCACCGACCGGGGTGACGACCGCGGCGGTGCCGCAGGCGAAGACCTCGGTGATCTCGCCGGACTCGACGCCGGACTTCCACTCGTCGATGGCGAACTTGCGCTCCTCGACGGTGTAGCCGAGCTTGCCGGCGAGCTCGATGATGGAGGAGCGGGTGATGCCCTCGAGGATGGTGCCGGTCTCGGGGGTGACGATCCGGCCGTCGGCGTGGACGAAGTAGAGGTTCATGCCGCCGAGCTCCTCGACGTACTTCCCCTCCTGCGCGTCCAGGAACACCACCTGGTCGCAGCCGTTGGCCGACGCATCGGCCTGGGCGACCAGGGAGGAGGCGTAGTTGCCGCCGGTCTTGGCCGCGCCCATGCCGCCGCGCCCGGCGCGGGTGTATTCCTCGGTGAGCCAGATCCGGACCGGCTTCACGCCGCCCTTGAAGTAGGAGCCGGCGGGCGAGGCGATGACCATGTAGGTCACGTGCTGGGCCGGGCGGACGCCGAGGAAAGCCTCCGAGGCGAACATGAAGGGCCGCAGGTAGAGGCTCTTCTCGTCGGTCTCGGACGCCTCGGGCACCCAGCGCTGGTCGACCTTGACGAGGTCGAACACGGTCTGCACGAAGTCCTCGATCTCGAGGACGGGCAGCGCGAGCCGCTCGCTCGAGCGGGCCATCCGGGCGGCGTTGGCCTCGGGCCGGAAGGCCCAGATCGAGCCGTCGGCATGCCGGTAGGCCTTCATGCCCTCGAAGATCTCCTGGGCGTAGTGCAGCACGGCTGCCGACGGGTCCAGGCTGATCGGCGCGTACGCCTCGATGCGACCGTTGTGCCAGCCCTGTTCGGGAGTCCACTCAACGGTGAGCATGTGGTCGGTGAAATGGTTGCCGAAGCCTGGGTTCGCCAGGACCTCCGCGAGCTGCTTGTCGGTGGCCGGTTGGGTCGACAATGTGGTGCTGATCTCCATGACCATGAGATTAGTCCTGTTCTGCGGTCGCTGTGCTATGCGGGCGGGTAAGTGATGTGGACAGACGAAGGGCCGGGCGCAGAAACTCTGCGCCCGGCCCCGTCGGGGTTGAGCGTCTAGCCGGCTACGCGGGCGGCGATCGCGTCGCCGACCTCGGAGGTCGTACGCGGCTCGGAGCCGCGCTCGGAGAGGTCCGCGAGCACGGCGGCGTCGATGGTGGCGGCAGCCTCGGGGTGGCCGAGGTGCTCGAGCAGAAGGGCCCCGGACAGGATGGCCGCGGTGGGGTCCGCCTTCTGCTGGCCGGCGATGTCGGGGGCGGAGCCGTGGACGGGCTCGAACATCGAGGGGAACTCGCGCGACGAGTTGATGTTGCCGGAGGCGGCCAGGCCGATGCCGCCGGTGATGGCAGCGGCGAGGTCGGTGATGATGTCACCGAAGATGTTGTCGGTGACGATCACGTCGAAGCGGCTCGGGTCGGTGGCGAGGAAGATCATCACCGCGTCGATGTGGAGGTAGTCCACGGTGACGTCGGGGAACTCCTCGGCGACCTGCTGGGTGATCCGCCACCACAGCGAGCCGGCGTTGACGAGCACGTTGGTCTTGTGGACCAGGGTCAGCTTCTTGCGCGAACGCGCCTGAGCGCGGGCGAAGGCGTCGCGTACGACCCGCTCCACGCCGTAGGCGGTGTTGACCGAGGTCTCGGTGGCGACCTCGTGCGGGGTTCCCACCCGCATCGCGCCACCGTTGCCGGTGTAGAGGCCCTCGGTGCCCTCGCGCACGACGACGAAGTCGATCTCGCCCTTGTCCAGCACGTCGGCCGACAGCGGGGAGGTCGCCCCCGGGAAGAGCCGGCTGGGACGGAGGTTGACGTAGTGGTCGAGCTCGAAGCGGAGCTTGAGCAGCAGCCCGCGCTCGAGGATGCCGGGAGGCAGGTTCGGGTCGTTGGGCTTGCCGCCGACCGCACCGAGCAGGATGGCGTCCTGCTCCTTGATCTCGGCGAGGACGGACTCCGGAAGCACCTCACCGGTGGCGAGATAACGCTCGGCCCCGAGGTCGTAGCGGGTCTGCTCGAACTTCACCGGGGAGACGATCTCGAGCACCTTGAGGGCCTCGGCGGTCACCTCCGGCCCGATGCCGTCGCCGGGGATCACTGCGAGGTTGGTC
>NZ_JBHVKN010000267.1:0-3673 GCF_042798075.1 Nocardioides sp. NPDC057772 | reverse complement strand
TCGGGCCGCTGGCCGCCGTTGTCCCGCAGGTCGAGCGCCCGCTGGACCGCGGCGATGGTGTTCTCGACGCTGTGCGGGTTCTCCGGGTTGTGGCTCGCCGGGCCCCACTCGCGGGTCCACTCGCTGTATTCGGCGGGACTGTCGGGGTACATCGCGTACATGGCTTCTTCCTTCACACATCGGGAAATCAGAGGGGTGTGGGAGAGAAGCCGGGGTCTTGTGAAGACGGAAGCCACCGCGACGAGGTGGCTTCTCCTGCGGTCGTTACCGCCGGGCCCCGTCGCGGCACTCGAGTACGAGAAAAATGCTCCGCATGGTGTTCTGACGTTAACCCGGCAGACGCCTCCAGGGAGCCGTTCTGGACGAATGGTCCGCTATCCGAGACACCCGTGCGCGCGCCCACACGTGATATCGGGAAGACTGGTCCTGTGAGCGCACCTCCAGAGCTGCCAGACATCGTGACCCGCGCCTTCGACGTCTCCCGTCGCGCGGGCTACGTGTCGTTCTGCCGCAACGAGACCGGACGGCTGCTGGCGACCCTGGCGGCCACGCGCAGCGGCACCATGGCCGAGTTCGGCACCGGGTGCGGCGTCGGCACCGCCTGGCTGCGCAGCGGCGTACGCGGCGGGGCCGCCAAGATCGTCTCCGCCGAGCTCGACGAGCACCTCGCCAAGGAGGCCTCGGAGATCTTCGCCGACGACGAGCAGGTCGAGGTGATCGCCGCCGACTGGGCCATCCTCCGCGACCGCGGGCCGTTCGCGCTGCTCTTCCTCGACGCCGAGACCCCCGGCGGGGTCTCCCCCGACCAGCTCGCCGACCTGGTCGAGGAGGGCGGGATCGTCGTCATCGACGACCTCATCCCCACCGACCTGTGGCCGCCGATCGTCTACGGCCGGGTCGACAGCCTGCGCGAGTCCTGGCTCACCGACGAGCGCTTCACGACCGTCGAGGTCATGGTCGCCCCCGACACCAGCGTGCTGATCGCCACCAAGCGCTGAGCCCCGCCACGGGCGCGGCGGTCAGATCGCGCAGCCGTCGGGACCGCAGGCGTCGCCGTCGCCGACGATGGTGAGCGCCGGCTTGGTCTCGGCGTGCACCTTCCCCAGCAGCTGGCTGAACAGCTCGGTCGGCTGGGCGCCGGATACGCCGTACTGCCCCTCGACGACGTAGAACGGCACCCCGGTGGCGCCGTAGGCCCGCGCCTGGTCGATGTCGGCCTGCACGTCGCCGGCGAACTCATCGCTCGCGAGCACCTCGTCCACGCGGTCGGCGTCGAGCCCGACGCTGAGCGCGGCCTGCTTCAGGACGGCGTGGTCACCCATCGACTGACCGCGGGAGAAGTACGCCGCGAGCAACTCCTCCTTGAGCGCGGCCTGCTTGCCCTCGGCCTTGGCGAGGTGGAGCAGCCGGTGGGCGTCGATGGTGCGCGCGTGCGGGGTGTCCTCGTGGCGGAACTCCAGCCCGGCCGCCGCGGCGGGCACGTTGGCCTTCTTCATCAGCTCGCGCGCCTGGTCGACGGAGGCGCCGAACTTCTTCGCCAGCGCCTCCACCGTGGTCTCCACCGGCACCTCCGGAGCGGTCGGGTCGAGCTCGAAGGAGTGGTAGACGATCTCGACGTCGTCGCTGTGCTCGAAGCGCTCCAGGGCTTCCTCGAGGTGGCGCTTGCCGATGTAGCACCACGGACAGACAACGTCGGACCAGACATCAATACGCATGTCACGGGAACGTTTGATTCGGTACGAAACATTCCGCAACGGACCGATCTACCCCGAGACGGTCTCAGGGGAGCTCAGGGGAAGTGCCAGGAACCCACCAGGGATCTGCCAGGGGTCTGCCGGACGCGCGCGGGTACCACCTCAGGCGAGGCTCGGAGCATGATCCAGATCGATGCCCTCAGCAAGAGGTACGGCAGGTTCACGGCCGTCGACAACGTGACCTTCACAGCCGAGCCCGGACGGGTGACCGGCTTCCTCGGCCCCAACGGCGCCGGCAAGTCCACGACCATGCGCATCCTGGTCGGGCTCACCGATCCGTCCGCCGGCAGTGCCCATCTCCTCGGCCGTCACTTCTCCCAGCTGCCCAACCCCGGCCGAGAGGTCGGCGTGCTCCTCGACGCCTCCGCCCAGCACGGCGGCCGCACCGGCCGCGAGATCCTCACGCTGGCGGCCCGCACCATGGGTCTGCCGAAGTCCCGCGTCGCCGAGACCCTCGAGCGGGTCAGCCTGACCGAGGAGGAGGCCGGACGCCGGGTACGCAACTACTCGCTTGGGATGCGGCAGCGGCTCGGGATCGCGACGGCTCTGATCGGCGACCCGGAGGTGCTCATCCTCGACGAGCCCGCCAACGGCCTCGACCCGGCCGGCATCCGCTGGATGCGCGACCTGCTGCGCGGCTTCGCCGACGACGGCGGCACCGTGCTGCTCTCCTCGCACCTGCTGCACGAGATCGAGGTGATCGCCGACGACATCGTGGTCATCGGCAACGGCCGCATCGTCGCCCAGGGCACCAAGCAGGAGCTGCTCGCCAGCGGCGAGACGTACGCCCGTTCCAGCGATCCCACCTCACTCGGCCGGGCGCTGCAGCGGGCCGGGCACACCGCCGAGATCACCACCGAGGGCGCCGTCCGCAGCGACGCCGACCTCGCCACCGTCGGGCAGATCGCCTTCGACGCCGGGCTGGTGCTGTCCGAGCTCCGCGCCGCCGACGGCGCCGGTCTGGAGGAGATGTTCCTCCAGCTCACCGCCGAGACCCAGCGTGACCACCTCCAGACCCCGGAAAGGGAAGCAGCATGACCACCACGACCATCGCCCCGGAGCCGGCCAGCCCGGCTGCGGTACGCCGCCGTCAGCGGCCCGTGCCCGCCCCGATCCCGTTCGGCCGGATCGCCGGCGTCGAGCTGCGCAAGATGTTCGACACCCGCTCGGGGTTCTGGCTGATGGCCAGCCTGGTCGTGCTCTCCCTGGCCGCGACCGCAGCGACGATCGTCTTCGTGGACGCCGACAACCTCGACTACGAGGGCTTCGCCAGTGCCTGGGGCATCCCTATGTCCGTGATCCTGCCGATGATCGCGGTGCTCGCCGTCACGAGTGAGTGGAGCGCCCGCAGCGCGCTGACGACCTTCACCCTGGTGCCCGGACGTGGTCGCGTGATCGGCGCGAAAGCCGTGGTCACTGCCCTGGTCGGAGTCGCCGCCATCGCCGTCGCAGCACTCGTCGGCGCCCTGGGCTACCTCGGCGTGGCGACCGTCATGGATCTGGACCCCGTCTGGAACCTTTCCTTCGCCGAGCTCGCCCGGGTCACGCTGGCCAGCGAGATCGGGATGTTCATGGGCTTCATGCTGGGGATGCTCTTCCGCAACTCCCCCGCGGCCATCGTGGCGTACTTCGTCTACGCCCTCGTGCTTCCGACCGTCTCCTCGGCACTCGCCTCCACCAACACCTGGTGGGCCGAGCACGCCACCTGGTTCGACCTCAACTGGGCGACGATGAACCTCTACTCCGAGATGACCGACAAGATGTGGGCGCAGCTGGGCGTCGCCGGCCTGATCTGGCTGGTCATCCCCACGCTCATCGGCCTCCGCCTCGTCCTCAGGTCCGAGGTGAAATAGCCGAGTCGGCGCAACTGTCCCACCCACAACCGCCGAGTCGGCGCATCTGTCCCAGCAACCTGGGAC
>NZ_JBHVKN010000266.1:0-5984 GCF_042798075.1 Nocardioides sp. NPDC057772 | reverse complement strand
GTCATCAGGCGCATCGAATGCGGCTACTTCTTGAACGTGTCCTTGACGTCCTCGACGGTCTTCTTGACCGAGGCCTCAGCCTGGTCGACCTTCCCCTCTGCTTCGAGAGAGTTGTCGTTCGTCGTCTTCCCGGCAGCCTCCTTGGCCTTGCCGAGAGCCTCCTGCGCAGCGTTCTTGGCCTTGTCGATCATGCTCATCGTGGTTCTCCTCAGGTGGTGTCGTGATGGATGGTGCGGGGCTCGGGCGGCGCTGGGCGCCGCGGGTCAGCGCACGCGCATGTGGGACTGCGATCGTCCCCTGCCGCGCCGTGGTGGGTCGACGAGGACCCGGCAGGTGATCGAGTCGCCGGGGAACGCCGCCGCGACGTCACGGGAGCAGATCTCGGCGGCGTCCGCGACCGGCGCCACCGCGGCGGCGGGGTCGATGCGACCGCGCAGCAGGATCACCGGCCGCGACCGGATGGTGACCACCGTTCCGGTGACACCGGTCAGCGGAGCGAGGCTCTCGAGCCTGGTGGCGGCCGCATCCGCGATCGAGCGCAGGTCAGCCTGGACGCGGCCGGTCTGGTCGCTCGCGTCGAGCCTCAGGGTCGAGGGTCCGCGCCGGCCGAGGTGCGACAGCAGCCACACCAGACCGATGAGGCCGAGCACGATGCCCGCCGCGGCGAAAACCCACGGGAACCAGTCGGTGGTGACGACCTCGTTCGCCGGGCCGGTGGACAGCTCAGCCGGGTAGGTCCGGAGGACCCACCGGTAGTGCCAGTCGACGATCAGCAGGCCCAAGGCGACCACGAGGACGGCCACGAGCAGGGTCATCACCCGGTCGAACCTGATCACGCGGGGAGTCATCGGGGCACCTCCGTGGCTCGTACCTTGATGCGGGTCCCGGTCAGCCAGCCGACCTCGTCGTCGAGGACGGCTCTCACGTGCTCGGTCACGGCCGCAGCCTCCTGGGGACCGTCGGGGGTAGCGCGCGCCGCGACGACGAGGTCCACGACGACGCGACGCCGCGTGCTGCGTGAAGAGTCGGCCGACATGACCCCGGGGAGCCGGTCGGCGGTCTCCTGGGCCACCGCCGCGACGGCGCCCGGCGCGAGCCACAGATCGGCGTCGCCGGCGACGCGCAGGTGCGTACGCCGGCCGGGCCGGAGCGCGAGCCAGAGCACCACGAGCCCCACGAGCGCGATCCCTCCCCCTGCGGCGGCCAGCCCGACCGAGGCGCGTACGCCGTCAAGAGCGTCCACCAGGGTGGGGACGACCGGTGAACCGGCGGCCCAGCCCTGGCTGACCAGGAGCTCACGGACGGCGACCACGGCGATCGCGATCAGCACCAGGGCGAGCACGACGGCCGTCAAGACGACCACCGGTACCTTGCGCGGCTGGGTGCGTGGCGCCGCGGGTCGGACGACCCGCTCCCCTGTCGGTTCGATCGTCTGCGTGCTCATTCCACCCTCCTACCGGTGTCATCGGCGGCCGACGTGTCGACCGCGTGCACGGTGACGTCCACGCTCCGGACCTCGATCCCGGAGAGGCGGAATGCCTCCTGGCGAACGGCGTCCCGAGCTGCCGTGGCGACGCGGGTGAGGTTGCCGGGCCAGGTCATCGCAACGTCGAGTTTCACCCGGACGGCGCGTCCCTCGGCCGTGATGTCGGCCTTCGGGAACGCCGACCCGGTGACGCGGCCGAGAGCGCTGCGATGAGCCACCGTGCCGGGGACCTTCAGCGCGACCTGCTCGATGATCCGCTGGAGGGCCTTGTTCCGGACGTCCAGAGTGCCGCGGTCCTCCGTCGGGTCAGCGGTCTCGGTTTCTGCGTCGTCGAGATGCATCGGACGCACGGGGGTCTCAACCACGGCGTCCTCGCAGCAGACTGCGTACGTCGAGCTCTCCGTCGACGTGGCCGCCGATGAGGTAGCCGGCCCCGCCCAGCACGATGGCCAGCAACAGGCCGACCAGGCCACCGGTGACGATGGCGATCGTGAGCAACAGTCCGGCGACCAGGCCGAGTGTCGAGTTGGTCATGACGTTTCTCTCCTTCTGAGGGTCAGAGCGGGGCCGCTGCCGAGCCGGTGCTGTCGGGCGGGAGGATGTCCTCCACCGTGATGTCCACCGGGCCGGGCACGTATGGCCGGACGGCGGCACGGATCGCGTCGGTGGTGCCGAGGACCGACGCGCCCCAGTGGAGAACCACATGGATCGCGCAGCCGGACTCGCGCATCCTCACCCCGTTGACGCGACGCCCGGGAAGGTAGGTGGCCACCTCCCCGGCGCCGGCATGCAGGTCGTGGACGCCGGGCACCGCAAGGACGGCGCCCGCGACCACGTCCACGACCTCCGGCTCAGCGCCGTCGTGGCCCCGCGGGTCGGCGTCGGCAGTCACCGTCACTCCACCCGCCGGCCGGCGTCCTGGTCGGAGTCGCCGGCCTCGTCCTCGAGGTAGACGTCGTGCACGGTGATGTTGACCTCGGTGACCTCGAGGCCGGTCATCCGCTCGACCGACGCCTTCACGTTGCGACGGATCGCAGACGCGAGATCGGGGATCGAGGTGCCGTACTCGGCGACGATGTCGAGGTCGGCGGCAGCCTGGCGCTCGCCCACCTCCACCGCGACGCCCTGACCGAGGTTCGTGCGCGAGCCGGGGATCCGCTCACGGATCGCCCCCGCCGCACGCGCCGCGCCGCCGCCGAGGTCGTGCACGCCGCTGATCTCCCGAGCAGCGATGCCCGCGATCTTCGACACCACGGTGTCGGCGATCGAGGTGCGCCCGTACTCAGAGGCCAGAGCGCCCGCGTCGGTGCGGTCCACCGGCTGGCCGTCGGCGCTGCTGGTCGAGCTCGTGCTTGCGGACTTCGTCTGCGTCATGAGAAGAACCTTCCTGATCGGGTTTCCTTCGTGCTGATGACGGTTAGTCGCGACGTCCTCCCGATATGTCACAGAGATTGTGGTGTGTTCTGGATCACATCTCTTTGCTTGGAGGTGATAGAACTTCCTCGTATCGGGACGCTGCCCTTGGAGGGGTGGCTGAAGAGGAACTCGGGGGCGATGTCGGAACCGCAGGCGACAGCTGAGCCGTCGGCGACGGACGAGGCGTTGGTGCGCGCTGCTCGCCTGGGCGACCACGAGGCGTTCAGGGAGATCGTCGACCGGCACGGCCCGGCGATGTATCGCTACGCCCTTCGGCTGGTGGGCGACGCGACGGACGCCGCAGAGGCGACCCAGGAGGCCTTCGTCTCGGCCTGGCGCAGCCTGTCCGGCTTCGCCGGGCATTCCTCGCTGCGTACGTGGCTCATCCGTCTCGTCCACCGCCGCGCGGCCGATCTCCAGCGCAACCGACGTGCGACCCCGATCGACGACGGCCTGATGTCCCGGCTGACTCCGCCCGCGACGGACAACCCGCTGCAGTCCGTGCTGGACGCAGAACTGCTGGAGGCGCTGCAGCTAGCATTGAATGAACTACCGTGGCATCAAAGGGCGACCTGGCTGCTGCGGGAGGTCGAAGAGATGAGTTACGAGGAGATCTCCATCGCCCTGGCCATGCCGATCGGCGCCGTCCGCGGACACCTCTACCGCGGGCGACGCACACTCGCGGAGAGGATGGCACGATGGCGCTAGATCCCAGCCCGCTCGGGCGCGCTATCCGCGCCGCCCGTACCGATGAGCCCGCCGGGTGGGTCGACTTGGCCGAGTCGATCATGTCGCGCGTACGCCGGGTCGTCGTCCCCTCCGAGCCGATCCTGACCTTCACCGAGCAGGGCACGTCGACCCGCGACGAGGAGGGCTCGGAGACCTTCGTCTCCGCGCGAGTCCTCACCGCGGCGCTGCGGCGGCTCCTCCAGGCGCACCCCACCCACGCGCCGGAGGCCATCGAGCTGCACGTCGACGAGGGCGGCCTGACCGGCATCGACATCCGCCTCGTCGCCAGGTACGGCGTCGAGCTCCATCCCCTCGCCGACAACCTGCGCCCGCAGATCCTCGACATCGCCCGGGACCTCCTCGGGCCAGCTCCGGGCCTCGACCTCTCCGTGATCGAGATCGAGTACGTCGACGTCACCCGAGGCGACCCGAACCGGACCTGACCGCCCCTGCCCCGAGGACGCCGTCAGTCCTCGGCGCCGGAGGCCTTCCCGGTCTCCACGCGCACGGGCAGGCCCTCGCACTCCTGCGGCAGGTGACGCACGGCCTCGGCGGCCGGGTCGACGGCGTAGACCACCACCGCCGGTCCGCCGTCCTCGGCGGCACCGATCGCGACCCCTTCGACGCCCTTTCCGATCCACTTCTCGGCCACCGTGAGGGCGTGCCGGGACCGCTCATCGAGGGCTGGGACCTCGGCGTACAGATCGTCGTCCGCGCTCATGTCCCCAGGCTACGCGAGGAGGGTCGAAAGTCCCGTCCACCCAATATTGGGTAGGCAAAGAAATCCCCCAACCTGCTGAGACAGCGCCGGGAGACCCTCCTCTCACAGACCTCGCCGAGGCGGCCCACGCCGCACTTGCTCCTCGGTTTCAAGAGGTCCCCACGAGCCACCCGAGACCGGCCCAAGCCGACTGCGACACGCATCCCTGGCCGGTGGCCCGGTCCCGGGTACCTCAGCCCTGCCTGCTCATCACAGGCACGAACCCATGAAGGAACCAACCCATGAACATGCACAACTCCACCAAGATCGGCCTCGCGGCGGTAGCCGTTGCCGGCGTCGCCACGGTCATGGCAGCCCCTGGGGCTCAAGCCACGCAGGACTGCAAGACGACCGTCGTGACCACTCAGGTCAAGGTGGCCGACGAAAAGCGGACCACCCAGGTCACGCCTGCGGTCACGCACGTGGAGCACACCGACGCGGTGTCCCACGATGAGTCCCGCTTCTCGAAGGTGGTCAAGGGTGAGAGCCACGAGGCTGTCACCGAGGACCAGTTCCGCAACTCGGTCTACACCCGGACCTACACGCCCGGCACTGACGCGGTGACCGACTCCATCGAGCACCCGGCCGAGACCCACACGGTCGAACACCCGGCCGAGACCCACACGGTCGAGCACCCCGCGGAGACACACGTCGTCCACCATGAGGCGGTCACCCACGAGGAGACTCGCGTCAAGGACCGTGGCTACGCCTACAGGCAGAAGGAGACCGGCAGGGTTCGCTACCTGAACACACCGGACTGGAACGGCGAGGACGAGCACGGCGACAAGGGCTGGGTCCGCTTCGCCGCGGGCGACCTGACCGAGACCGTCACCGTCGTCGACAAGGAAGCCTGGACCGAGACGGTCGTGGACAAGGAGGCCTGGACCGAGACGGTCGTCGACAAGGAAGCCTGGACCGAGACCGTGGTGGACAAGGAAGCCTGGACCGAGACCATCGTGATCGAAGAGGCCACTCCTGCCGTCTTCGGCCCCTGGCAGTGGGACCACTTCACCACCTGGACCACCACATCGGGCACCCCGGCCGACGAGGACGGTCAGGACGGCGAGGACAACCCGCTGAACCTATCCCAGATCGGCGAGCAGTATGAGCAGACCGTGATCACGAAGGAGGCCTACACCGCCCCGGACGTCACGCTGTACTTCGTCGAGGACGGTGAGCCGGCCACGAACCTGGCCGAAGCGTCCTGGACCACCGACGCGCCTGAGGGTTGGGACCTGGTCGACACCCGTACGGTGGAGGACAGCCCGGCGTCGGACATCACCGTGGTGGACTCGCCTGCCTCTTCGGTCACGGTCGTCATCCCGGCTGTCTACGAGACCAGGACGAGAACGTCGGAGAAGTGCGCGGCGGTCGTCGAGGACGCCGGCACCAAGGCCGCCAGCACCAAGGCCGTATCGGAGGTCCCGACCCGGATCGACGCTGGCCTGGCTGGGAACCTGCCGAACACCGGCGGCCCGAACGGCGTGCTCCTCGCCGTCGGCGGGCTGCTCGCCGGCATCGGGGGCACCGGGGCCTTCCTCGCCCGTCGCCGGAAGCACGCCTGACCGGGGCCGGGTGGCCGCTGTCCCGGGG
>NZ_JBHVKN010000265.1:0-6060 GCF_042798075.1 Nocardioides sp. NPDC057772 | reverse complement strand
GAATTCGAACGTGTGGACGATACTGGGTTTGAACCAGTGACCTCTTCCGTGTCAAGGAAGCGCGCTACCGCTGCGCCAATCGTCCGTGGTTATTCAGTTATATCAGGGTGGTGCTTCGAGGTGGGTACGGGATTTGAACCCGTGTACACGGATTTGCAGTCCGTTGCCTCGCCTCTCGGCCAACCCACCGCTGGAGGCATTGCCTCCGGTGGAGACCTACTCCGAGCGGACGACGAGGCTCGAACTCGCGACCTCAACCTTGGCAAGGTTGCGCTCTACCAACTGAGCTACGTCCGCTTGTTGCTTCCGGCCCGGTTTCCCGTGCCCTTGGCGACGAGAAGAACATTAACGGAGCCGCACCCGGGGGACAAATCGGGGGTCACCTTCGTGTCATTCACCAACAGCCCCAGGAGTCCCATCGGCGCGCATTCCGGGCCCTGACCAGGGACGTCATAGGGTTGCCGCATGCGCGCGTGGATCGATGGTCAGCTTCTCGACAACCCGGCCGCTCCGGCGGTCTCCATCCGAGACCACGGTCTGGTGGTCGGCGACGGCGTCTTCGAGACGCTCAAGGTGATCGAGGACCAGCCGTTCGCGCTCGCTCTCCACCTCGACCGCCTCGAGCGGTCCGCGACCGGGCTCGGCCTGCCCGCTCTCGACCGCGGGTTCATCACCAAGGGCGTGGAGGCCGTGCTCGGGGCAGCCCCGACGGCGTACGGGCGTCTTCGGATCACCGTCACGGGCGGACCGGCGCCCTTCGGGTCCGGTCGCGTGGACGTCCCGCCGACGGTCATCATCGGCCTGGAGGACGCGGAGCCCAACCCCGCCGAGACCAAGGTCGTCAGCGTGCCGTGGCGACGCAACGAGCACGGTGCGACCAGCGGCCTGAAGACGACGTCGTACGCCGAGAACGTGATCGCTCTCGCCGAGGCTCGCAAGCACGGGGCCAGCGAGGCGATCTTCGCCAACACCGTGGGCGACCTGTGCGAGGGCACCGGGAGCAACATCTTCTACGTGCTCGACGGCGCGCTGAAGACGCCGACGCTCTCGAGCGGCCCGCTGGCCGGCATCACCCGCGCCCTGGTGCTGGAGTGGTTCGGTGCCGAGGAGACCGACGAGCCGCTGGCCGAGGTCGAGGAGTACGCCACGGAGGTCTTCCTCACCTCCAGCCTGCGCGACGTCCAGGCCGTGACGGAATGGGGCACGCGCACCCTCCCGCACGGCCCGGTGACCCAGGCGGCGCAGGAGGCGTGGCGTGCGAACGAGCCGAGCCTGCTCGGCCTCTGAATCCCGGCGAAACCGCGATCAGCCGGTGAAGAGCTGCGCCGCCCGGCGCAGCGTCTCGACGATCCCGTAGGCCAGCGGGATCCCGACCAGGGCCCAGGCGGCCGCGATCTTGGCGTTCATGCTGCACTCCTCTCGGACTCAGGGTGATCGGCGGACTTCGGCTCGTGGAACCTCTCCGGGACCTGGTGGACCAGGAGGTTGGCGATGAAGCCGATCGCCAGGAGACCGACCATGGTCAGCAGCGCCGGCCGGTAGGCGGCCGCGGTGAGAGTGCCGGGCTCGCCCTGGGCGTCGAGGAAGGCGTTGATGATGAGCGGCCCGGCGATCCCGGCCGCCGACCACGCGGTCAGCAGGCGGCCGTGGATGGCGCCGACCTGGAAAGTGCCGAAGAGGTCCCGCAGGTAGGCGGGGACGGTCGCGAAGCCGCCCCCGTAGAAGGACAGGATCACCACAGCGAGCAGCACGAACAGCGCCATCGAGGCGCTGCCGACCGTCGCCAGCAGCAGATAGAGGACCAAGCCGACGCCGAGGTACATCATGTAGATCGGCCTGCGGCCGATGACGTCGGATGTCGAGGACCAGATGAACCGGCCGCCCATGTTGGCGATCGAGAGCAGCCCGACGAAGCCGCCGGCCGCGACCGCGCTGACCGAGGAGACGCCGTCGGAGCGGAAGAAGTCCTGGATCATCGGGGCGGCCTGCTCGAGGATGCCGATGCCGGCGGTGACGTTGCAGAAGAGCACGATCCAGACCAGCCAGAACGACCGCGTCCGGATCGCGTTGTTCGCCGAGACGCTCGCGGTGGTGACGAGCTTCTTCTCGCGCACGCTGGCGGGGTCCCAGCCGGCGGGCGTCCACCCCTCCGGCGGGACCCGGACGGTGGCGGCACCGAAGGACATGAAGACCAGGTAGATGACGCCCAAGGTGAGGAAGAGCATCATCACCGCGTGGCCGTCGGGAACGGTGGTGGCGTCGCCGGTGTAGGACGGGTCGTAGAGCGCCAGCAGCCGGCCGCTCAGCGGGCTGGCGATCATCGCGCCACCGCCGAAGCCCATGATCGCCATGCCGGTGGCCAGGCCGGGCCGGTCCGGGAACCACTTGATCAGCGTGGAGACGGGGGAGATGTAGCCGATGCCGAGCCCGATGCCGCCGATGACGCCGTAGCCGAGGTAGACCAGCCACAGCTGGCCGGTGCCGATGCCTAGAGCGCCGATGAAGAAGCCGGAGGCCCAGAAGACCGCGGCCGCGGTCATCGCCGCGCGGGGACCGTTGCGGTCGACCCAGGTGCCCATCACCGCGGCCGAGAGACCGAGCATCACGATCGCGATCGAGAAGATCACGCCGATCGCGGTCTGGCTCGAGTCGAAGTGCTCCACCAGGGCGGTCTTGTAGACGCTGGTGGCGTACACCTGGCCGATGCAGAGATGGACGGCGAGAGCGGCGGGCGGGATGAGCCAGCGGCTGAAGCCGGGACCGGCCACCGTTCGCTCGCGAGAAAGAAAAGCTGGCAGCACTGTGACCTCCGAGGGGGTGCGGGTGACGCACATCACTACCACAGTTGATGTGGCAACGGCGAGGGATCTCTTCCGGCCAGCGAAAGCACGCACCCTCCCGTCCCGGACTTCCGGGACGGGAGGGTGCGCTGACGAATGAGCAGGCGGGCGGAGTGCCTACTCAGCGTCGAAGGAGCTGCCCAGCAGATCCGCGATCAGCGCGTCGAGATCCATGTGCTGGCTCTCCGAGCCGACCGGGACGGCCGAGAAGGACTTGCCGAGGAACGTCTGCACCTCGCCGGAGTCGGCAGTCGCGATCAGGCGGCCGTCGGGGGAGCTGAAGTCGAAGACGGCCACCGCCTTGGCATCCTCGTCGATGCTCGGGTAGATCTTCACGTCACCCTCGCCGGCCGGGGCCGACAGGCCCTGCAGCATCAGGGTGCGGGACACGACCCACTCGACGTCGCCGGCGCTGGAGTGGAAGGTCAGGCTCACCGCGTACGGGTCGTTCTCGCGGTAGCCGAGGGTGGTCGGCACCTCCACCGTGCGACCCCAGGGGTCGAGGCACGAGATCTTGATGTCCTGCTGCACTGCCGGGTGCTTG
Organism: Nocardioides sp. NPDC057772; assembly: GCF_042798075.1. Lineage (NCBI taxonomy): Bacteria > Bacillati > Actinomycetota > Actinomycetes > Propionibacteriales > Nocardioidaceae > Nocardioides > Nocardioides sp. NPDC057772. Next base: position 2,676 of record NZ_JBHVKN010000265.1, on the reverse strand, counting down.
ATGTCGCTCATTCGTCCGCTCCTTCTTGGTGGTCTTGCCAAGGAGACGGAGCCGTACGCGGCTGATGATGCCGTTTCTACGAACTTTCTGGACGAAGTTGTGGAGACCTGGATCACACCCGCGCGAGAGCGGCTTCTAGGCGGGCGACGGGGGAAGCCAGGTTGTAGGCCGCAGCCAGCTCGTGCAGGCGTTCCGGGTCGGCCGGAGCACTCGGCAGTGCGGTCCGGCTGCGGTCCAGGTCGAGGTCGCGCGCCACCGCCACGACCTTCGGCGCCACGGCCAGATACGGGACCGCGTCGATGAACTTCTGACGCTGCGCCTTGGTGAGGGACGTGGTCGGGTCGGCGACGGCGGCGACGATTCCCTCCAGGTCGCCGTACTGCTCGAGCAGCTTGGCCGCCGTCTTCTCCCCGACGCCCTTCACGCCCGGCAGACCGTCGGACGTGTCACCACGCATGGTCGCGAAGTCGGCGTACTGTGCCGCGGTGATGCCGTACTTGGCGAGCACCCACTTCTCGTCCACCAGATCCGGATCGCCGACGCCGCGGGTCGGGTAGAGGATACGTACGCCGGCAGCGTCGTCGACCAGCTGGAAGAGGTCGCGGTCGCCGGTGACGACGTCGACCGGCATCCCCGCGCCGGTGGCGAGGGTGCCGATCACGTCGTCGGCCTCGTAGCCGTCGGCGCCGATGACGCAGATCCCGGCCGCCGCGAGCACCTCGCGGATGATCGGCACCTGGACCTGCAGCGGGTCGGGGACCTCCTCCACGTCGGGCGCGGTCTCGAGCTCCTCGACGACCCGGTGCGCCTTGTAGGACGGGATCAGGTCGACCCGCCACTGCGGACGCCAGTCGTTGTCCCAGCAGCACACCAGGTCGGTGGGGGAGTAGTCGTTGACCAGCCGGGAGATGAACTCCAGCAGACCGCGGACGGCGTTGACCGGGGTGCCGTCCTCGGCCTTGATGTCGGGCACACCGAAGTAGGCCCGGAAGTAGAGCGACGCGGTGTCCAGCAGGAGCATTCGAGGTTCAGCCACGCTGTGCACATTATCCGCTGACGCGGAGGGGCAGCCTAGTGAATCGCCCTCGTCGTGTCCGTCGGGTCGGACGAGAGTCGCTGAGCGAGCCAGATCGGCGCGACCGAGACGACGATCATGACCACAGCCACCACGTTGACGATCGGCGCCTGACCGGGGCGGAACAGGTTGGTCAGGATCCAGACCGGCAGGGTGGTGACACCGGGGCCGGCGGCGAACGTCGTCACGATGATCTCGTCGAAGCTGAGCGCGAACGCCAGCAGCCCACCTGCCAGCAGGGCCGAGCGCAGCTGGGGGAGGGTGACCAGCCGGAAGGTGGTCCACATCCCCGCCCCGAGGTCGGCGGAGGCCTCCTCGAGGTTGCCGCCCATCCGCCGCAGCCGGGCCTGCACGTTGTTGAAGACGGTCACGATGCAGAACGTCGCGTGGGCCACCACGAGCGTGAAGAACCCCAGACGTACGCCGAGGATCGACGAGAACGCGTTGGACAGTGCGATGCCGGTGACGATGCCGGGCAGGGCGATCGGGAGCACCACCAACAGGTTCACGGTGTCCTTCCCGAAGAAGGAGTAGCGCTGCATCGCCAGGCCGAGCAGCGTGCCGAGCACCAGCGCGAGCACGGTGGCGCAGGCCGCGACCGTGAGCGAGGTGAGGATCGCGTCGCGGGCTCCAGGGTTGACCGCCGCCCGCTGCCACCACTGCGTGGTGAAGCCGCTGGGCGGCCAGGTCAGCGCCTGGGAGGTGTTGAACGAGTTCACCACGACCAGCGCCAGCGGTGCGTAGAGCACCGCGAGCACCAGGCCGGTCACCACGGCGAGCAGGCGCCGGGTCGATCGCGAGATGGTCATAGGTTCTCCAGAGCTCCGGTCCGGCGCACCAGCGCCAGATAGATCATGATCACGGCGATCGGGATGAGCGCGATCGCGGCGGCCAGCGGCAGGTTCGACCCCGAGTTGATGTAGACGAGGTTGCCGAGCATCTGGTTCGCACCGCCGACGATGTTGACCGTGATGTAGTCACCCATGGTCAGCGAGAACGAGAAGATCGACCCTGCGACCAGCCCCGGCACCACCAGCGGCAGCACCACGGTGCGGAACGTCAGCGCAGGCCGGGCGCCGAGGTCACCGGCGGCGTCGAGCAGCGAGTCGGGGACACGTTCGTAGGCCGCGTAGACCGGCAGGATGACGTACGGTAGCCAGATGTACGCCTGGGTGAGCACGATCGCGGTGAAGCCGAATCCCGGCGAACCGAGACCGACCAGACCGCCGGCCCAGTCCAGCAGGCCGCCGTTGGACAGCAGCGATCGCCAGGCGAGCGCCTTGACGAGGTAGGACGCCCACAGCGGCATCAGGAACGCGATCACCAGCAGGTGACGGGAGCGCCGGGAGGCGACCTTGGCCATGTAGAAGCCGACCGGCAGCGCGATCGCGCAGTCGATCAGCGTCACCAGGAGCGCCACCCCGAGGGTGCGCAGCGTGACGGTCCGGTAGAGCGCCTCGCCGGTGATCTCGCGGACGTTGTCGAGGGTGAAGGTGCGCTCGAGCTCGTTGGTGAAGGAGTCGATCGTCCAGAACGCCGTCACCAGCAGGGCCGCGAGGGCGACGACATAGACGAGCACGAGCCAGGTGAGGGGAGCGGCC